>NZ_JBINNY010000002.1:0-106934 GCF_051297175.1 Dryocola baronae | reverse complement strand
TGCGAACTGTAGAGGCTGATTATCGATAGATCTGACTATACAGACAATGATGCGTCCCTTCTATAGTAGTGCCGAACCCGCTCAATCAATGAGGCATTATGCATAGCGACAACTTCGACCTTTCGACTTATTTCCGTCGTATAAACTACACCGGGCATGCAGCCGCCGATACCGCCACGCTGCACGCACTCATGCGTCATCAACTCTTTTCGGTGCCCTTCGAGAATCTGGATGTACAGGCTGGCAAAGTCGTCTCCCTAGTACCCGAAGACATTGCAGACAAGCTGCTACAACGAGGTCGTGGTGGATACTGCTATGAGGTCAATGGGCTATTTGCAATGGCGTTGGGCGCTTTAGGTATTATCTACCGTTTCGTTGCAGCTCGTCCGATGTTCTACCCAGCACGCCGACCGAAAACGCATATGGCATTAATTGTTGAAGTCGATAACCGCCTGTGGCTTTGCGATCTAGGGTTCGGCAGCTATGGTATTCGCGCACCGATCGCCATAGACATGCCAGATACCAACATTGAACAGGATTTCGACACTTTCCGACTTATGCGTGACGTTAATAGCGAGTACCTGCTACAAGCGAAGGTTGAGGGCAAATGGGCCAATCAATACAGTTTTGATCTGTCACCCCAGGAGTGGATTGATTTCGTCCCGGCTAACTACCTCAACTCCACCCATCCTGATGCCATCTTTGTACAGAAGTTACTGATCGTGCAGCACGTCCCCGAGGGTCGCCTGATTTTGCTAGGTAATATGCTAAAGACGATTACCGCAGATGGCGTAGAAAAGCGGCAACTGACGGAAGACGATATTGCTCATGTCCTGAAAGAACGCTTTGCTCTGCCTGTACCACAATACATCGGGAAGACAGTTTAATCCTGAGCACAGCCTTCCCTCTATTTATCCTAATGAAATATACAGAGGGCTGGCTGGCCTACATATAGAAAACCATTGGCATAGATTTAGTTTTAATTCAGTTGCAACACTGATGCTAATAGCTCCTTCATTGAGCAGGCAATCAATGTCCTCTTCTCGCTCTCAGGAGATCTTCAGCGTCAGGTGTTTGTCTCCTGTGTGACAGAAGCGGACATCAAATATTTTAACTGATTACCAAATTAGCGCAATGTTCTTCTCGGGGAGTTCGGTAAAGCTTCGTTCTTTCGAACTCAATAAAAAAGCGGGAGCACCTCCGCCTCTTTTAAAAAATTGCGATCAGCTGTTACTTTCCGCCATCACATCTGGGTGAACCAAATGCAAAGACCTTACTCATACCCCCACCAACCCACACTGAACCTCCACCAGTGGTAGCGAAGAAGAATACAGCCAAGACTATCAGCAGTAAGAATGCCATTAACCATGCAATAGATGCGCAGACCTTTTGTGTGGTTGTAGCCTGTTGAGATACAAACATCTTTATTTTCCTTCCGATATGAGAAATCGTTGTACTTCTTTATTCTTCTTTTTATTAGGAATCATCCTTTCTTCATTGCCGTACGTAATCCAGACGGGTTTATACAATTATTTGTTGTTCAGTAAGAGTCCTTTTTTAAAGAATCTCTCGCCTGCGACACTGGGATTTATTCAAAAAACATGTCACCGATGTCCACTCCTCTCCCAAAGTTGCCTGTCAACGGGGTTAAGCTCTACAACGGCTCAGAGGTAAAAAAATCTCAGTAAAGTACAACAATCTTAGATATCCAAACTGCCCCTGTAGGGGAGGATTTTTCCCGTCTGGCAAGTAAAATTATGAGGTTTAATAATATAGCCTCAAAAAATTTTCGCGCTGAATGCCCATCAGGTTTAGGATATTCAATCCTTTACGTAGCATTAGGCATTCCAAATTTAAGAAGGAACGATTGACAAATGCTCATGGCCACACTAGGGATTTTTCGCAAAGGTATTTATCCGCAACGCCTGATAAATACCTTCTTTAAGAAATAATTTTGAAGTGTGTTACAAAAAAGCCTAAGCTATGATTTAAAAAAGTCATTTACTTTCCAATTAGTGACTCTGTGAAAAGACATTTTCACTCAGTGGTTTTTTATTTCTAATTTGATGGATCCATCTATATACACGATTTTATTAAATAGTCATCCCCGCCTCGAGTAGTGTCAATGAAGGGGCTGTTTTATTTCATTCATCACATTCTCCCATGAGTAAAATGTCGTTTCTCCTGAAAATTACGGCACCTTGCGAAAAAAATGAATTCCAGCACCTGCTTAATCGAAAAATATTTGCGGTGATAATGCAGTATAGGTGTAGTGTAAGGTGGAGCATTTTTCATTATCTATTAAACCATCGAGATAGTTACTCAATTAACATGCAGTCTCGGTCATGTGGCCCCCAAGCCCTTTCATTGGATTCTTAGCCTTCTCTTTCCTCAATCCAGTTAACAAGCTCTGCTAACTGAGTCTCTGAAAATACCGCTATACCATGCTCAGAGAGTAGCGATGCCGCGACACCCATACCTGATTTATGCTGGCCGCTAAAAGTGCCGTCATAGATGAACTGACTGCCACATGTTGGGCTGCCGTCAGTTAACAATGCAGCGGTACAACCAGATTCCTGAGCGGTACGCAAGGCTAGCCACGCTGCAAGCTGATAATGCTCAGTAACATCACGACCTGTATTTTCAAATATTCTTGCATCCCCATGCATTACGTCTTTACCGTTAGCAGCAATAATTTCTGCGGGGGGGCGTGGTGTTGGTAATCCTGCGGCAAGTTCAGGACAGTGTATTACCAGACGAGCCTCTTTTTGCCACCGAGTCAGTTGAGCATTAACCTGCGCTTTCTCACTTCCGTTATAGCGAATTTTGAAACCCATCAGGCAGGCACTTACTAGAATTTTGTTTATCATTTTGTTATAGATATTCAGGCAACAGATGGCTTGTATTATAACACTTCAAATTTATACTTACCCCACTAATTCACCAATAAGGGGGGCGTTTATGAAGTTCTATAATTGACAGTTGCAACCGAAGAGAAAATATAACCATGTGACCTGGTCCCTGTTGATTAGCAATACGTCCGCTTCTTGCTGTGAGTTCAACTGTAGTGGTCAACTAAAACTGGCCACCACTTTAGATTTTTTCCAGTATCGGTTTTCCGATTCGTTTGGGGGTAACCCACCGTTATAGTCATGCGGCCTTATCGAGCTGTAATACCCGACGATATAGTCTGTGATCGCATGAGCAGCTTCGCTAAAGTTTATATAACCTGTCACTGGCACCCACTCGTTTTAAGACTTCTGAAGATACGTTCCATCGGGCTGTTGTCCCAACAGTTTCCGCGTCGAATCATACTCTGCCTGATCCGGCATCGCCACAGTAACTGCCGGAAATGCCTGCTTGTATAGTGGCTACCCTGGTCACTATGGAACATCACTCCGGCTGGTTTACCGCGAGCTTCCCACGCCATTTCCAGCGATTTGATGGTCAGCTTGCTGTCCGGCGAGAATGACATTGCCCAGCCCACAGGTTTTCTTGCGAACAGATCGAGAACAACAGCAAGGTAGGCCCAACGCTTGCCTGTCCAGATATACGTCACATCGCCGCACCACACCTGGTTAGGTTCTGTCACTGCGAACTGTCGCTCAAGGCGATTCGGGATAGCGATGTGTTCATGACCACCACGTTTATACCGGTGGGTAGGTTGCTGACAACTCACCAGCCCCAGTTCTTTCATTAGCCTGCCAGCAAGCCAGCACCCCATTCTGAAGCCTCTCAGGGTTGCCATAATGGCGATACTTCTTGCGCCAGCAGAGCCATGGCTGATGTTATGCAACTCCCGAACCTGACTGCGTAACACTGCTCGCCAGCCGTCTGGTTTTACGGAGCTTTTTTCCCAGTATTTGTAGCTACTGCGATGAACCCCGAACACGTGGCAGAGTGTGACCACAGGTTACTGCGCTCTGAGTTTCCCGATTAACGAGAACTGTTCAGGGAGTCTGACATCAAGAGCGCGGTAGCCTTTTTTAATATGTCGTTATCCATTTCAATGCGTTGCAGCTTTTTCTTTAGCTCACGTATTTCAATCTGTTCCGGGGTTATAGGGGAGGCTTTAGGTATTTTGCCCTGTCGTTCATCCCGCTACTGCTTTACCCATCGCGTCATGGTAGAAAGCCCCACGTCCATAGCACTTGCCGCAGCTGCAACGGTGTAGTTCTGATCAAGGACCAGTTGAGCGGATTCGCGTTTAAACTCTGCGCTGAAATTTCTTTTTTTCATTGGGGCACCTGTATTGTTCTGAGATGAGCATATCACCTCTGTTCAGGTGGCCAAATTCAGTAAACCACTACAATGCGCTGCTGGCTGTCATCACTGACCACGCGGAGATCGCTTCCGGACAACGCGCTGATGGGGATGTTCAGCTGTCTGGCCAGAGCATGAATACGATCAGCCCGTTCAGCCGCTTTGCCACGCCTGAACGTCCGGTAACGGTGCAGCGGCACAGGCCCCGACAGCGGATGATAAGGCCCCCATGTTTCACCGGTAAACTCCACATACATCTCTTCGTCAAACAACCCCCACAACAGAATGACGGTTTCACCCGCCATATCCGGTTCAACTTCCCATGCGGTGCCGTCTATCGTTACCCGCGCATCAACACCCACCTTGCGGGACTCAGGTTCCCTGGCGAACCGACAGTATTGTTCCCAACTGCACATATCTCTCACACCGTCCCGGGGGATATTTACCAGCCAGTCCTCCAGTCTGGAGTGTTTCTCACTGCGGTGACGCTGCGCATTGTAACGACTCAGATAGTTCCAGAGCCATTCGTTGGCCTGCAGCTCCGTTTCCGGTTTATGGAAATGGTACAGGGTTTCATGCGCCTCTTTGACGGTTCTGAAAGGGCGCTCTACTTTGCCTTTGGACCGAGCTGTCGTCCGGGTGCCATCCTTGCCTGCCGGTGTATGCGTCATCCAGTCAACTTTCAGGGACTGCATCACATTCTGGAAGACATGGCTTTTGGCCACCGGTCCATTATCGAGGTACAGCATTTTCGGGCGGCCCTGGAAAGGAAAATCAGACCTGGCTTTTGGTGCCATGGCGTTAAAGAGAAAACGCAGCGCTGATTCTGCATCCTCACCGTACACACACCGGTATTCCTGATAAGCGACACCGCTCCGATCATCCACCACGCTGAACAACATCAGCGTGGGTTCGCCCCGGGCAGGGTCAACCCAGTCAGGCCGTTCAATATGTTTGAGATCGGACGGTGACATATCAAACTGCCAGCAGTCATTGCTGTTTTCAGCCTGAAACCTCACCGCAGGAGGCTCCCGTAGCAGGCGGGGCTGGTCGAGACGCCAGCGGGAAAGCCAGCGATTAATGGTCTGCTTGCTAAGCAAGCCTCTGGGACTTTTTATCAATCCCTGAGCGGTCTCTACACCGTGCTCTTCCAGCAACTGTATTGCCCGCCCGGTTGACAGATGGCGACCGGATTTATTCGTCGTTCGCAGTTTTAACGCGGCAATCAGTTCACAGTAATGTTCCAGTTCAGATGGGGGGAGTATCCGTGGCTGGCCATGATCGCGGCGGTGAGCTGTGCGTGGTCTGAGAACCAGACGAAGAGCGCGATAGACCGTCGTGACTGAAACACCATACAACTGAGCGGCAGCGGCAATCTGGGTGGCCCGTTCAGGGCTTTTTGGCGGCAGGCGATCGAGACGTTGCCGCAGCTGCAACAGAGAATCAGCCGGAATAGCGCTACGCCGGCTGCTCATAATTTTCCAGCGCCCGGTACACTGACGCTCTTCCGATCCCGAGCTGACGGGCGATGGCCGTAGCCCCCATCTTCTCCGTGGTATACAGACGCCAGACCTCAGCAGGATCTATGGAAGGTTTCCTTCCCCGGTACACACCCCGCGCTTTCGCCGCAGCAATCCCTTCCATCTGGCGTTCACGTCGCAGGTTGGTTTCAAATTCAGCGAAAACACCCAGCATATCGAGGAAGGCTTTACCTGCTGCCGAGCGCGTGTCCACGGGTTGTTCCGTTGCCCTGAGCGTTACGCCCTGCTGATTCAGGGCATACACGATATCCTGCAGGTCCTTAATGCTGCGGGCCAGGCGATCCACGCGGGTCACCATCAACGTATCTCCGGGGCGCAGGAACTCCAGTAATAGCTGCAACTCGCTCCTTCCAGTCCGGCTGTTTCCGCTGGCTTTTTCTGCACGAATGATTTCACAACCGGCAGCGCGGAGAATTTGTGTCTGCAGAGTCAGATCCTGGTCGCTGGTTGAAACACGGGCGTAGCCGTAAAGTGCCATAATAATGAAAACTGTCTCGTTTAACTCTAGATGATGAAAACGTAACACCAGAATGAGACAAAAACAACCCAAATGAGACAGAAAAACTGTCTCACTGGTTGCCTGTTTTGGGTTTACTCTAATGAGGCAAATTCATTTTTACAGATATCCCAAACTAACTACTGACACCATGCAAGGTATAGTCCGTTATCCTGTACACGGCAATAATTAAGAAAACATTTGGCATACTATCCTTTTTTCAACATCATCATCCATTATCTTTTGGTAGCTTATTAATAATGCCTTGCCAATCATTACTTTGTTCTTCCCCTCTCTTTCTCCATCCATAGAACTGAATGATATGATTATCATCTTTATCAAAAACCTCAAGACTGGTTACTGTCTTCCCCTCAGAAAATTTATTTACCACCCAAACCTGAGCAATAGAGTCAGGTGATATTTTACATACAGCCTTTTCATTTTCTTCTGTTGTACCATGAATAATAATTTTATTTAGATTGGTATACTTTCCTGGTTGTATTATTTTGTCAATTTTACCAGTATAAATCTGAATGGCTGAGTCGTTACCTACAAAAATCATGAATTTTTCATTTTTTGAAGATATGTGATTAAGAAGTTCAGATACACTTTCCTTTTTAACCTGGAATGCTAAATCCTCAGGAACAGATCTTAATGCGTCTATTTTGCTTATTCCTTTCTGTTCGAGCATAGGATAAAAATGGTGGACATCGGTCAAACTACGCCATAGCTCTTCAGTGGATTTTGTGGTGTCAATATCCATTAATTTACCTGGTTGCTGGTTAATAGGGTAATTTTTGACATCATTATTCTGGATCATTTTATCAGAGAAAAAAGTTGTCTTCTGTACAGGCCTTTCTTTATTTTTAAATGTTATGTTGTGACGGTAATTATCATCTGTGCCTTTAGTTGTTTTTATATCTACAGACTTTATTTTTCCAGGTAAAAACCTTAGATCAATCCCTTTTGGATTTAAAATTAAGTGACCATTTGAATATGAATTTTTGTATTTACCAGTAACACTTAGAGATGCCCCATTGTTAAATGTCATTGTTTCAACGACATTTGATATATTTTTAATCATTTTATGAATACTGGATAGGTTATTAGTGATATCATCGTTTTTTTGATTTACCCCCAGAGCCTGTCCAGTTGTGTTTATAAATTGTTTTTCTGAAATGGTAAGCATTTAATATCTCCATTGGTTAGCTTTCTTAGTTGTAACGTGCTATGAGCACCATACATTCGCATAGTTATATTTCATACAACAATAAACCTGTGATGGATATAATAAAACGATTATATATAGTTAACATTTGATTTTCAGTTATTGTGGGCCAGTTGGGCTGGATTGCGAGCCGGGCAGGATAAATGCGAGCCCATTGTCACTTAATGTGAGTCGGTGGTGTTTTTCATTTGCAACTAATGTGAGCCGAAATATGCGCTGATTGCGAGTCAGAAGGATTCCGATTGCGAGCCGCTACAATTAAGGGGTCTGACGCTCAGTGGAACGAAAATTCACGTTAAGCAATATTTTCTTCCCCGGACGCCTCTTTTAATGGCCGCAGATGCCCTTTCGTCACAAGCTCTGCCAGAGTGAAGGAATAATGGCCGAGTATATTGATATGTCCGTGGCAAAGTGGGAAGAGGCGTGCGATATCTTCATCATTCACGGTTTCACCCTGTTCCCGGAGATGATCCAGGGCTATTGACCTGGATACACTGGTTGCCGGGCTGAAGCTGGGATAACGGAAAAATCAGGGGTTCCGGCGTAGAACCCCAAAATATTCAACAACGTGAAGAGGTGGCAGATCCCGCGGTTTATCAACCCGGATAAAGCACCAGCCTATGGCCGGCGCTCGCTCTGCTCAAACGCGAAGGTCGGTGTCCGCCTGACATTGAACACCGGCAAATTAGGTACCGGAATAACGAGATTGAGTGCAATTTATGGCCAGTCGCTCTCAATAGATACGATCCAATCTCCTAACCATGAACGGTAGCAAAAAATCGGCGTAGCTCAGCGGCGAACATGGGTAGCGCTTACCGTGTCGCTAGCTGAGATCGTGTAACGCTTTGCCCAGCGGAGCGGTGAGAGAAAATTCGCTGAAGCGGACCTGCAAACCTGCTCGCTGCGGCGTGCAGCACATCGCGCCGACCCTCAGGCGCGCGCTGACGGGAAAAGGACAGAGTCGCAGCAGCGGCCACTCCTGACCATCTGTGGAATATTGTAGCCGCAACACTCCGTTTTCCAGCGTGGCCCGCATCCAGAATCGGTGGAGATTACCGTGGAAAACGCCGGTAGCCCAGTCTGACAGCGGATTGGTCAATACGCTGCTCATCAGGCAGCGATCGTCAGCGTACTCAATGCCGGCTTTGCACCAATGCTCGGTGTTCTGTTCAATCATCAAACCGGCCTGGTCGTAGAGCTGGTCAAACTGCGCTTCAATGCACAGCTGAAAGGTGAAATCACCTTCGACTTCGCAAGCAAAAAAATGGCCGCTGTGGCGGATAAAGCCGTAGTGCGTTTCCCGCCAGAAATCGGTATTCAGCCCGGTGGATACCTGCAGGACGCCGCTGTCCAGCGACCATGCAGGCGGTTCATTGGTCCACTGGCCCTGTTGAAGATGCATGTAGTTTCCTTTTTAAAATAATACTATACGGCAGAGATTAGCCTGCTATCTCTGCCGTATAATGTGACTGTACAGTGGCAGACAGAGTGACAGTATCGTGACCAGAGTGAACGCGTCGACGAGGCTGTACAGATGAGCCACGCCCCCAATCAGCGCTGGTCCCAGCAAAATACCGGAGTAGCCAATGCTGGAGATCGCTGCAACGGCCAACGCGCCGGGCATCACCTGCTGCCTGCCCGCAGCAGTAAAGAGGATTGGGACCAGGTTGGATAACCCACAGCCGATCAGGAAAAAACCAGCCAGCATAATCATCAGGTGTCCGCCGACGATAGCGCAGCCATAGCCCAACGTTGCAATCAGTGAACTGAAAAGAAAAACCCGAAAACGGCCAAAGACCTTAATCAAGCGATCTCCGGACAGTCTGCCTGCCGTCATAGCGCAGGCAAAGAGAATATAGCCAATCCCCGCATGTTGGGCGGCGAGGTGATTTTCGCTGGTCAGCAGAATACCGCTCCAGTCCAGCATCGCGCCTTCCATAAGGTAGGCAATGAAGCACAGGAAGCCAAGAAGAATAACGATCCCTTTTGGAAGCACAAACAGCGGAGCGTCGGCAGATTCCGGCTCCCGAAGCAGGCGGCAGGCAGTACGCAGCAGCAGCAGCAAGACGCCGGCTATCAGCAGACTGACCGTGAGTAGCGGCGTAAGCCCGTAGCTTAATAGCAGGCTGACAATGCTTGAGCCGACGATAGCGCCGATGCTAAACAGCGCGTGGAATCCGGACATGATCGGGCGTTCAGCCAGTTTTTCAACCTGCACGGCGTGAATGTTGACGACCACGTCCATGGCACCGATACCGGCTCCAAAAATAAACAGGAATGTGGCCAGAGAGAAGGGGGTATCAGCGAGTACCAGCGCCGGAAGCGTTACCAGCACCAATCCCGTAGCGACAGTAAAAATCAGGCGGCAGCCAAAACGCGCTGCCAGAATACCGGATAAAGGCATCATCAGCAGGGAACCGAGGCCAAAGGCCAGCAGCACCAGTCCCATCGTGCCATTGTCTGCCATCATTCGGTCTCTGGCCAACGGAATTAAAGGAGCCCAGGCGGCCAGCGTTAAGCCGGCGATAAAAAAAGCCTTTCGCGTTGCCCCAATGGCCTGTGTAAGTGAATGGGATATTAGTTCTTTCATCATGATAGCTACGCGCTCTGAAAAGATAGGTATCCGGCGTTCAGTGCGCCGGATAATAATGAGGGTTAGTCGGATGCCTTCAGCATTGCCCCGAAGGGGGCGATATCGTTCAGCGTGCGGATTACGGCGTGTGCTTGCTGGTAGCGCTCGCTACCGGACAATGCGTGTGGCCAGGCATAGACTTGCCTGATGCCGGCTGCCGTAGCGGACTGAATTCCTAAGTCAGTATCCTCCACCACGATTGTCTGTGCGGCGATAACATCAAGCTGCGCCAGCATGGACAGATAGGGATCGGGCCAGGGTTTGGTGCGGGTGATATCGTCGCCAGCAACCAGCGGTGGCTCCTGTGGCAGCGCCAGTGTAGCCAGGTTAGCCAGGCAAATATCCCGCGGCGCGGTAGAGACAAAGCCGAACGGAATACCTCGTACACTCAGTCCATGAACGAGTTCGAGAATCCCAGGTCGCAGATAGCGAGGCTCCAGCAAGACCTTATATGCCGCGACAATACGGCGTGTCAGATTGCCATGCTGTGAGGCATCAATTCCGATCTGCAATAGTGTCTCTTCCAGACTAAGACCGATCAGCTGCTCTGCCGTTACCCCGCAGGTGTGGTCAGGAAGCAGTTCGGAGAGGACGTCAAAGTGCAGCTGTTCGCTGTCGACCACAACGCCGTCGATATCGAAAATAACACTCAGGGTGCTCATACCTGTTCCTCCTTTGCCTGGGAACGAATGCGCAACATCACTTTGCAGCCTGGTTCGGTAATCGATCGTGGCGTTTTTCCGTCGATATCGCATCCGACGGTGGCAAATGCCTTTTGATAGTCATCAAAAGCAAAGAGGTGGCTGACCAGCCTCTCAGCCGGAATTTTGCCATCTCGGATTAACGCATAGGCGCGTTCAAAGCTGTTATTTAGCGAGTCGATCGATCCGATTATCGAGAGGCTTTTATCGGCGATTTTCAAAACATCCAGGTTTGCCGTCGCGTCTTTCAGCGCAACATTCAACAGTTTTCCTCCCGGAGCCAGTCGGGCAAAAACGGTTTCGGCGAGATAACCCGTAGTATCGACGCAGAGATCCAGTAGCGCGTCGTTGCCATATTCGCAGGTCATTGCTTCGGCAAAGTCCGTGTACAGGCGGCATCCATCGGGTAAAACGCCGCTAGCAAACGCGAGGCGATGAGGGTTTTTTTCCACCATAAATGCAGTGACGCCGCGCAAGTGCAGACTCCAGAGATATAGCAGCCCCATTGGGCCGGCACCGATGACGGCGGCGCGCAGGGCGCTGTGCTTGATATTTAATTTATCCACGCCGGTCAGGGTACAGCTCAGAGGTTCAGTCAGTGCGCCCGCCTCAAAGCTGACGTTTTCATCCAGCGCCAGCAAGGCGCTCTCTTTGGTGCGATACTGGTCGGCAAACGTACCATCGTAAGACACACCGGCTTCTGTGCCGTGTTTTTGCTCACAGTGGTTCATATTGCCAATCTGGCACATGCGGCAGGTACCGCAGGAGTAGGTCGGATTGATCACCACCCGATCACCGGGTTTGAAACGGCTGACATCGGGTCCGATCGCCAGGACTGTGCCGGTTGATTCGTGCCCCAGTGTGGTGCCGGGTACGGCAACCGGGTAGTCACCGGTGATGATACCAACGTCGGTACCGCATATACCACAGACTTCAATCGCGACGATGACGTCATCACCATCAATGCATGAAAGTGAGGGTACTTCAACGGGAGTAATATCCCACACGGCGTTAAATTTCAGGGCTTTCATTAAATGGTCTCCTGTATAGCGCGATCCGCGCTTTCCAATGCGGTGAAAGCGAGGTCAAGTTTTTGAATAATTTCGTTAAGATGACGGCGTTCGCAGACAAGCGGCGGGCGAATCTTAATGGCGCTGCCTTTACCGTAGCGCGATCCCCGAATGATCAACCCCTGGCTGGCTGCCAGCTCAATCGCCTGGGCGGCGATTTCCGGGCTGGGAGTATCAAAACCAAACATGTACCCCAATCCCCGCACGCGGCTGATTAAAGTATGCTTTTTCTGCAAATCAAGCAGAGCATTGCGCAGATAGGCTTCGTTACGCTGCACATTGTCTAACAGCTGTTCGTCTTCAATGATCGCAATGGTTTCATGTAGCGCCGTCAGCGACAGCGGGTTTGCCCCGGAGGTATTAGAGTGCTCATAAGCGGCCAGGACGTCGAGCTTCTCTTTCATCAGGATGCCCCCCGTCGGAATACCGATTCCGCCGGCGCCCTTGGCAAAAACAATTATGTCGGGCTGAAGCGCGTTGGCGTAGCCTGTGCTGGCAAAGAATGTTCCCGTGCGACCAAATCCGGTCTGAACTTCATCTGCAATCAGGACAATGTCATGTTGAGTACAAAACTTGCGGATCTGGCGATAGAACGTTACCGGCAGGACGATATTACCGCCATTGCCCAGTACGGGCTCCATGATCAGACATGCCACTTTCCCACTCGAGCCGTAGCAGAAAGAATCCTCCAGCTTAGTAATAAATTCTGCACTCGCGCTTTTGGCATCGGCCGCGTCGGCCAGCACGCTATCAGGCGTCGGGATTTTAAATGACCCTTCGATATGGTTAGCAAAATGTTCCAGGCGAAAAGCATTTCCGGAGATGCTTGCCGTAGCCAGCGACTGGCCGTGATGTGAGGCGAACAGGGAGATTACGCCTGAGCGGCCGGTATACTTTTGTGCCATGCGGATGGCTCCCTCTACCGCCCCCGAGCCCGATACATCCCTCAGCCAAATACGATTTATTTCGGCTGGCAAATAGGGTTTTAATCGCGTAAGAATATTTTCAGCCATCGGTCTGGTATAGGCTGAACTTAAATGCGCGCAGCGTTCTATTTGCTCTTGTAACTTATTAACCAATCGCGGGTGTGTGTATCCAAAGGGCAGGTTGAACGTTCCTGAAGCCGCATCAATTAAAGTAGTTTCACCATCATGTAAATAGGGGCCCTCCCCCTTAAAACGGCCGATCATTGCATCAAAATTATCACGATTACTGCTCATATTAACCATCCCATATGATTATATTATTAACATTGTTCACCTGTAGGATAAGAGATACGGAAGGCGCCGTATTAGCGCATTGTTATTATTTTTAAATCTATATTATTTGTTGAACTTTAGAGACTTATATTTATGATCAAACGCAATTGCCCTGAAGCCTGAATTAATGCGGCAGAAAATCTTGATGTTAGAGCCACATTCTTCCTGAAGACTGTACTCAAGCTCGACGCCGCGTTGGTAGCGTTAAAAACGCCCAGATCGCACGGTCTGTGCGTTGCGATCTGCAGTCACGCTTTCTGACGTGAAAAGAGAGTAGACAGTGAAGATAAATCAGTGTCATTGATTAAATTTTCTTTACTTGGCGCATGGTCTTTTTTTCATCGCAACCTCTCCCTTCACAATTTCATTCACATAAACCACGATTTTTTATCAGTATATGTGATCAATCACACATTTAAAATGGTTTTTGGCTTTATTTGTACGATATTTTTAACATTAATAAATATTAACACTTTAGGGTTTTTGTTGATTTTTCGTTGAAGGACGGAGAGATATCGTGTCTAACATTGTGGCCGATATGAACCTTGAGGATCCCTCGAAGCGCAATGCCACATCATGGGTTCTACGCCGGTAGCCCATATTTTTCTGTTATCCCAATTTCAGCCCGGCAACCAGCGCATCCAGATCAATAATTTCATTGCTACTCTGGAGAATTGCTGTTGCTAACAGCGACCTGGAATACCTTTATACATTGTTCAAAAGCAGTTCCATCATATGGCGTGTAAATTCAATGCCAGAGAAGGAATTGATATTTGCAAATGAGCTGGTTAGTATTACCACCCCTACCCGGCTGGCTAACGGCGAAGTGCAATATCTCCAGATTCGTATCCGTGTATTACGCAGCGGGTATGAATCCGATAATGACGATTCTGTCGTTTCTGAACAGTAATAAGATCCAGTCGCGGATCTCACAGCTGCTGCATGAACTCCTGCAGCAGCTGGCCATCCGGCTTAGCATTCAGATAGCAGCTAATTTACCCAGTCTTCCAGTTTCAGACCCGGCACCCGCTCAAACTCTCTCACATTATTCGTCACCAGCACGGCACCGGCGGCGATGGCGTGCCCGGCAATCGCCGTGTCGTTAGGGCCGATCGGCGTGCCGGCGAGGCGCAGAGCGACTTTAATATCCGTGGTGGCATCCACCGCGGCCCGATCCCAGGGCAGGATAGCATCGAGGCGGGCGCAGAACGCGTCAACCAGCGCAATATGACGCGGTGAGGCTTTCGGGCCGGTGGCGCCGAAACGCATCTCGGCATAAGTGATGGCCGAGACCACGATGCGGTGGTTGCGCAGAACCGCCTGCTCCAGGCGCTTCAGCACGGCTTCCGGCTGCTCACGCATGATGAATGAGCAGATACAGGTGTCGAGCATATAAATCTTGTTCATAACTCAAAGCGTCCTTCATCGCTGACAACGTCCTCTCGTTCCGACATAAAGTCCGGATCGGCTTTTTCCAGGCTGGCGAACGAGCCCCAGGTCGGGCGGACGGGACGCAGGATGATGCTGTCCCCTTCCCGGACGATCTCGAGTTCACTCACTCCGTCAAAATCCAGATCGCGGGGCAGGCGGATAGCGCGGTTATTGCCGTTTTTAAAAATGGATACGGTTCTCATGATGTTTTCTCCCGAATTAAGGCGGATATGTGGAGCATACCCGGAAAAGGTTGCACGCCGTGCGCGAGCATAGGTTAAGTATATGCAGATGTTTAGCATATGTATAGCTGCGACATATGCAGATGCTGTAAATATGCGTATGCAGAACATATGCAGATGCCCGGCATATGGATATGCCCAGCCTATGCCTTCTTCTCTCTTTTTCACGTCAGATCCGAAAAAAGGTAGTTCCGGATCTTCTTCACCCGCCCCGGCGCGAAGCGGCCTTCTGACACAAGATGTAGCGGTGTGGTCAGCTGCAAGTGGCGCTATATGTTGTGTTACGGCCTTACCCCGTGGCCTGTCGCCCAGCGGCGTTAAAGACCGCTTTGCTTATTTCCTCGCCGTGGTACACTTCCGGAAAGTTGTTAATACGCAGGAAATCGGATCACCCGGAAACAGGCCTCCGGTAATTTAACTAAGTGGTTATATGTCTGCTTATTATCAGGCTGGTAATGATGGCGGCAGGGGAAAATCATCCGGGTGACAGACGCAGGGTTGTGCGCAGCCGGTTATGCTGCGCGTCATAATTACTCTGAGTGACTATTTTGTTAGATAGGATTGAACACACATGAGCAATAAACTTTTGAGTCAGGTCTGGGCATTCCTGACCGGAAAATATGTGGGACATACTGATTTGTGGCTGAGCACTCGACCATGGCCTGCTCACATGAAATCTGCAACGATATCTTCCGGCACGAAAGAACAATGGGTGGTGGTTTCGAAATCGAACAGACCGCTTGCTTACTACTGTCCTGCCAGCGCTATGTGGTGTTACGGTTCAGGGAACTATCCACTTACCTTCGATCCGAGCATTGATTCGGCCAGTACAAATCCTTCCGGTACTTATCTGGATGAAGATGTTATTCGTGGTCTTGATTATTTCATCTCATAGAAATGAAGGCGGGATTTCACATTTCCGTAGCGCCAAAGCTCAGGCCAGCACAGGGATCATAGTAATGAACACGCTTTTCCAGAGCGCAGTAAAGAGGCTCTGCTTGATTACGGCCCTCACGGCCCTCACGGCCACCGCGGTCAGTGCCGCCACCTATGAAGAAATGCAGCGCCTGGATGCAGCCTATCCACCGGGCAGCGTGGTTGTCTGCAGATCTGATACGCCGGGGGACGCAAACGGTCAGCCCCGCACGGCCATGACTGCCCGTGGAACGATCATCAGCCAGACGAAAGGACTCACAACTTATGACATCACCGTCACCTGGCTCCCCGAAGGCAGCAGCAGCAGTGGGATGATGCTGAGATACAGCATGAGTCAGCGCAGCAACAAGAACGGTCTGTATTCCCGTATCGATCCGGCCAGCCTGAGCGCCTCGTTGCCGGGGGGAAGCCCCGAAGTGGAAAAGGCTATTCTTGAGGGATTCCGGAGCCGGTTTGCGACCGGTGAAAGCTTTGCCCCCTACAGTCAGACTGAGATCACTGATTTTCCGGACTACATCACCCGCAACCCGGGCGAGGCTCCGGTTTACTGCCACCAGGAAAATCTTACTCACGGATAACAACATGACCCAGCATCTTCCTGCACATTATCCTCAGGCCATCGCCACGCAGCTGCCGGTGGCCATCGACTATCCCGCCGCGCTGGCATTACGTCAGATGGCCCTCGTTCAGGATGAACTGCCGAAATATCTGCTTGCGCCGGAAGTCAGCGCCCTCCTCCACTACGTGCCCGATCTGCACCGCAAGATGCTGCTGGCAACACTATGGAACACGGGCGCGCGCATTAACGAAGCCCTGGCCCTGACCCGGAGTGATTTCTCGCTGGCGCCGCCCTACCCGTTCGTGCAGCTGGCCACCCTCAAGCAGCGAACGGAGAAAGCGGCGAGAACGGCTGGTCGTGCGCCTGCCGGTAGCCAGGCACATCGCCTGGTGCCGCTTTCCGACCACCTGTACGTCAGCCAGCTGGAGATGATGGTGGCCACGCTGAAAATTCCGCTGGAGCGGCGCAATAGGCGCACCAGTAGAACCGAAAAAGCGCGCCTCTGGGAGATCACCGACCGGACAGTCCGGACCTGGCTTGGCGAAGCAGTGGAGGCCGCCGCTGCCGACGGGGTGAGGTTCTCGGTGCCGGTGACACCGCATACTTTACGCCACTCATACGCCATGCACATGCTGTACGCCGGTATACCGCTGAAGGTGCTGCAGAGCATGATGGGACACAAGTCGATCAGCTCAACGGAAGTGTACACGAAGGTGTTTGCGCTCGATGTTGCTGCACGACACCGGGTACAATTTCAGATGCCGGAAGCCGAGGCAGTGGCAATGATAAAGGGCAGGAGCTAGTGTTTTACGTGACGAATGGAAGTTAAAAGCGGTCGCTTGTCATATATGTCGCATGCCTTCCGACAGCGCGAGAAATTGCAGTTGCAGCCTGACGCGCCCGCAGGGCTTGTCCAACCCAGTGTGAAAGACCATCTTGCCGTGAGTCTGGAGATAGCCATTACCGTTACCGCTATCATTATAAGTAAGTGCTAGTGCCGGAGCATTCCCACTGCTAGAAGGGAACGAAATCAGATTGCGCTACGTAAATTCTATCGGATTTCTCGGGGGGCATCACTGCAGATTTTACGTAGAGCATCATTAAATCGAGGTATATCGTTCACGAAGGTGTTCGCACGACCTACTCATCCCCAGTTTGTGCCAGTACCGTCAGTGCTTCAGAATCCGCCCAGTCAGCCGGTAATTGTTCAGCATCGAGCCTTAAGATCAGCATGTCGGGCACGTCAATCATTAGCAGCGCAAAGGTATCAAGCAGATTTGCAGCATGCAGATGCACCGGGTTTCAAGCATGGTCAGGGAAGCAGCCTCCGACGTGTAAACCACCGCGGTCCCCAGCAAATAACAGCCTGTCCGGCGGTTCACGTCGTATCCGTATACTCTGCAGGGAATAAGATGTCTCAGGCTGCCCCTTGCGGACCTGATATTGATGTACAGACACTCAAGCCTGAACGTCAGTGTTTAACTGTCGGGCAGGCTATGGGAAAGAGCTGAAGTTAATCAGGATTCCAGGGGAGGTAGCTGCAGCGGTCGGGCAAGGATGGAAAAAATAAGTTTGCCGTTATCTTCCTCTTTCATCGACACTTTTAGCGGAGTTAGCGCATTGATTTTCTCAATTGCCGGCAGAAGGAAGGTACGCTTCATTTCAGCGAAGTTTGCACGCTGTGAGTCGGGTAGCTCGTACCGGTCAGCGAGCCAGCCAGCAGAAGTGATCCAGATCCCCGTTGAACGATACTGACACAGGCTTTCATAAAGGCGTATTACACGTACCGAGTTGATACGTCCGCAGTCAAGCAGAGTATATGTAGTGAACTGGCTAGTCAGCCCCGTAAGATAAGGCATCACCTTGGGATTAATTTCAATATTCCACTGCCCCCTGCCCCGTTTCAGCCCCGCCTCAGCAAGCCACGGACGACGCACTTCCTCATATTCGCCCTCGGACGGGAAAAAGGTTACCTGACGGTTTCCAAGCTCATCAATACCCTTCCGGACATCGGTACTGGCAGTGGCCTGGCTGACTTTAAAGTAGCGTTGATAGTCAGCGACCTTAACCACAAATGTGCCCGGATGCTCCTGTTGATAATAGGTCTGCATCAGACACAACCACAGGACACGTTTTGCCTGCAGAGGCAAATAATATGCCGCTTCGGTGAGTTCGTTGGACTGAGATATTTTTAAAGCATTATGAGGCTTGTTCTCTGTAACCACAGTCATCTATCAGGGTTCCCTGTGATTTATGGGAGGTTTTTCCTCTACCCATAGTGGCATATATATATGCTTCGTCAAGGCGTTCTTCAGGCATTTCCCACAAATCTGTGAAGGCAGAGTAAACTTTAGCTGTTTCCCATAGCTTCTTTAGCTGTTTCCCATACGAACATGTGGGGTTTCCCACAGTAACTTCATGTCCTCCCCATATTAACCCTGGCTGTTACCCATACTTACATCCCGCCAGGGCGCGCCACGACTGGCCTGAAGGCTTACTAAAAAGCTTTAAAAAGAGATAAAAGGTATAAAACCTTATTAAAAATGTCCGGTGGATAAGAGGATAACTATGGGAAATAGCTAAAGTTTTCCCTTAACCATCCGTGTAAAAGATGCGCGATTATGGGAAATACCTAAAGAAGATACTTTTAAGTCAGTTTTATGCATTGTGGGAAACACCTTAAGTTTGCACGACCTGTAAAGACATAACGACATGCTATGGGAAATACCTGAAGTGAGGTTACCGGCGAGGCTAAAGGGTGACCGTGCACTATGTCAGAACGTGGATATTGCGCTTCCTCGCTTTGACAGACTTCGCTAGTCAAAGTCTGCGGCGAGCGCTGCATTTTTCTTTTGCCCCTATTGAGCCATGACAATAAGTGAGCAACTTTGCAAAATATTAATAACTTTGCACTATTTTTGTTGCTTTGCATTAAAGTTCAAGATTTAATAAATATATGCAAAGTTACTTTAAGGGAGTTTGAGTATGGGATTAATGGATACCTTAGATCAGTGTATTTTTGCTGGTCATGAAATGACAAAAGCTATCGCAGTTGCACAATTCAATGACGATAGCCCGGAAGCACGAAGAATTACTCGCCGCTGGCGTATCGGAGAGGCTTCAGATCTCGTGGGAGTATCCTCTCAGGCGATTCGTGATGCAGAGAAAAGCGGCCGTTTACCTCATCCGGATATGGAACTGCGTGGGCGTGTGGAACAACGTGTTGGCTACACTATTGATCAAATCAATCACATGCGTGATGTATTTAATACTCGCATCCGTCGACCAGAAAATACTATTCCTCCCGTTGTTGGTGTTGCTGCACACAAAGGTGGCGTTTATAAGACCTCAGTTTCTGTACATCTTGCCCAGCACCTTGCTTTGAAAGGTTTGCGTGTTCTTCTTGTTGAAGGTAACGATCCTCAAGGTACTGCATCTATGTATCATGGATGGGTTCCAGATCTACATATCCATGCAGATGACACCCTTTTGCCTTTCTACTTGGGGGAGCGAGATGATGCCAGTTATGCAATTAAGCCAACCTGCTGGCCTGGCCTGGATATCATCCCTTCATGCCTGGCTCTTCATAGAATTGAAACTGAACTCATGGGGCGTTATGACGAGGGAAAACTACCTACCGAACCCCACATGATGTTAAGGCTGGCTATTGAAACTGTGGCTCATGATTATGACGTCGTAGTGATAGATAGTGCGCCTAATCTGGGTATAGGAACCATTAATGTTGTCTGCGCCGCAGATGTGTTAATTGTTCCAACCCCAGCTGAGCTGTTCGATTACACCTCCGCCCTTCAATTTTTCGACATGCTGCGTGATCTTTTGAAAAATGTAGATCTAAAAGGCTTCGAACCCGCAGTCCGTATTTTGTTGACTAAGTACAGTAATAATAACGGCTCACAATCTCCATGGATGGAAGAACAGATTAGAGACGCTTGGGGCAGCATGGTTCTAAAAAATGTTGTTCGTGAAACGGATGAAGTTGGTAAAGGACAAATACGTATGCGTACTGTGTTTGAGCAGGCAATTGATCAGCGTTCTTCGACAGGGGCATGGCGAAATGCATTAGCAATCTGGGAACCCGTTTGTGCCGAGATTTTTGATCGCCTAATTAAACCGCGTTGGGAGATTCGGTAATGAAGCGTGCACCTATTATTCCTAAGACTGTCCCAGCTCCAATCCAGCAACCTCCTTCTGATACACCGGCTGCTCCAATGGTCGATAGCTTAATTGCTCGCGTCAGCGCGATGGCAAAAGGCAATACCATCACCTTGCCAGTTTGCGGTCGTGATGTACGATTTACCCTGGAGATTATTGCTGCAGAACAGATAGAGAAAGCAACTCAGGTCTGGATGGGTAATGAACGTGACCAATCCTTACTCACTGAGGATGCTCTGGATGATTTAATTCCTTCGTTCCTCGTATCAGGACAGCAAAACCCAGCCTATGGACGAAAGGCTTCGGGTATTGTAGAAGTTGCTGATGGTAGTCGCCGCCGAATGACGGCAATCCTGACCGCCAGTGAATATAGGATCCTAGTCGGCGATCTCGATGATGAACAGATGGATGCGTTATGCAAGATCGGGAATGATTACCGCCCAACCAGTGCTTTTGAACGAGGAAAACGTTATAGCAACAGACTGGATAAGGAATTCAATGGCAATATTTCTTCACTTGCAGAGGCAGAGAATATTTCAAGGAAGGTTATTACTCGATGCATAAATACTGCCAGTTTGCCACATGAGGTCATTGCCCTCTTCTCCCATCCCGGCGAGTTATCAGCGCGTGCAGGCGATACACTGGCGAAAACATTTAAAGCCCATAATGCTGTCATTCTTAAGCAGACTGACGTTATGACAAAACGTAAGATAGCAGGAGAGAAACTCGAGGCTGAGACAATTCTAAAAGCATTCAAAAATGCTATTGAAGCCCCGCTGTCGTCATCTCGTCTTACCTCTGTAAAACGTAAATACGCTGCAGGTGCAACATCTCAGTATAGAGGGGAAAAATTCATTGTTAATATCGATACATCTCAAATTCCTGAAGATGTTGTAAAAAAAATTGAGGCGATTCTTGCCTCACTTGAAAACGCATCCGAATAGCACCTCGTACAGATTGGGCTCACAGCCCTAATATCCAAACTGGAACCACGGTCCCAACATCTGACTGGGACCTCGGTCCCAACACCCCGACTGGGACCACGGTCCCAACACTCCGACTGGGACCACGGTCCCAACACTCCGACTGGGACCACGGTCCCAACACCCCGACTGGGACCACGGTCCCAACACCCCGACTGGGACCACGGTCCCAACAAGCCCGACTGGGAGCACGGTCCCAACATTCCCGACTGGGACCTATGACATTCCGCATGCGAAATCTTTTGGTTGCAGATCATCGTATCGTAGCTACTGGAAGGTCGCTCCAGCGTGTAGTATATGATGGTGACAACATATCTCGTTTCATCTGCCACTCAGGTGCGATACCCCTTCCCGCAAACCATACTTTTCCCAGACCTGAATGATTGATCCCATCCAGAACCTTCATCAGCGCGTTGCTGTGCTCACGTGGCTGGACCTCGTCAAAAAGATTCAACTGGGATACCCCACTTGGAGTGAAGTCGTTCAACATCACGCCAGCTTTTGCATATCGATGCCCATCCATCCAGATACGGTCCAGGGCCTTCACTGCGACGTTAATGATGTCCCGGGTATCGCGGGTAGGCAGGAGAAGCTTTTCACTGGCCACGTTGCCGTAATACGCTTGGTTGACGGCGAAAGGGGAGGTTTTGATAAAGACCGATATGTGCCGGCAGAACTGTTTCTCCCCCCGCAGCTTTGCGGCCGCGCGTTCGGCGTATTGGCAGATGGCCTGCCGCAGCGATTCGTAAGCCGTGATGCGCTCCCCGAATGAGCGGCTGCAGACGAGCTGCTGCTTCGCGGGCGGTGCCTCTTCAAGAGATATACAGGCCTCACCGTTCAGCTCGCGCACGGTTCGCTCCAGCACCACGGTAAAGTTCTTGCGTACAAAGGCAGGGTTCATGCGCGCCAGCTGCAGCACGGTTTTTACCCCATACGTGTTCAGCTTTTTACCAATTCTCCGGCCAACACCCCAGATTTCTTCCACCGGTTGCAACGAGAGAAGTTTTTCCGTTCGCTTTGGGTTGCCTGCAGTAAGGGCCAGCACGCCCCCAAACTGCGCCCATTCTTTTGAAGCCCATTGTGCAGACTTGGCCAGCGTTTTGGTTGGGCCCATTCCGACACCGATCGTTAGACCGGTTCCGCTTAAGACGTGTTCACGCACCTGCCGGCCGAACGTTTCATAATCCGTACAACCATCGATGCCGCGGATATCCAGAAACATTTCGTCAATCGAATATTGTTCCACGCGTGGCGCCAGCTCTTCCAGATGTGCCATGACCCGGTTGCTCATGCTGGCGTAAAGCTCGTAGTTACTGGAGAAGATGATTACTGGCTGAGGGAACTGCATTGCTTTCAGCTGGAACCATGGGACACCCATCTTGATGCCCAGCTGCTTTGCTTCTTTCGAGCGTGCGATCACGCAGCCATCGTTGTTGCTGAGGACGACAATAGGTTTATTTCTAAGCTCCGGGCGGAAAACTTTCTCACAGCTTGCATAGAAGCTGTTCACATCGGCCAGGGCAAACATCAGTCCCGCCCCCGAGTTTTGTGGATAAAAGTCGTCACGACCCCAAAAATTTGAGATTATCCGGATCGGGCCAAAGGGTAGGGTAAGCGGGATTCATTGCCTGCAGCCCCGGCTGTGGTGTCAGTAGCAATTTTTTAACCGTGAACTCGCCGTCGATTTCAGCTATGACGATGTCGCCGTGCTGAGGCCGTTCGGCTTTGTCCACGATGAGTAGATCACCGCTGTGCAGGCCAATGTCTCGCATCGAGTTGCCGATGGCCCGGACAAAGTAGGTGGAGCTGCGCCGCTGGATGGAATATTCATTAAGGTCCAGCTCGGACTCCGTATAGTCGGCTGCAGGCGAAGGGAAACCACATGAGGCTCGATCGGCGAATAACGGCAGCTGTATCAAATCAGGTGATTCTGCCGGTGCGATAAAACTGATATCTGCCATTTTTTTTCCCTCCATCACTGTGTTTATATACAGTATTATTTGATGAAACCATTATTAAGCAAGCTATTCTCAGCGCCTTTATTTCAAGCAGCTGATTTCTATGCGCAAATATCTGGCTTATGAATAGCTACCCTCTCTGTCTTTTTTCCTTTTTTTCTCTAATAGTTCTCATTTTTTTCTCTTGCGAGGTTGCTATTGCAACCATGGCTTTTATAATTCTCATATTGTTCTCAAATAGTTCTCTAGATTGTTTTTGTTTGTGCTCGTTTCAATCCAAACTAATCCAAGGTGAAAGGTATGAAAATTTTCATTGATGACGGCTCTACCAATATCAAACTGCAGTGGAACGAAGCCGGACAGGTCAGGCAGTCAATCAGCCCTAACAGCTTTAAACGTGAATGGGCTGTGGCGTTCGGCTCTCAGCAGGCGTTCAACTATCAACTGAACGGTGAGCAGTATTCTTTCGACCCGATCAGTCCAGAGGCGGTTGTCACGACTAACGTTGCGTGGCAATACAGCGATGTGAACGTTGTTGCCGTTCATCATGCGCTTCTCAACAGCGGTATTGAGCCTTGCGAAGTGGATATCGTTGTCACACTTCCGCTGGCGGAGTATTACGACAAGAACAACCAGCCCAACGAAGACAATATTCTGCGCAAGAAAACAAACCTGCTGCGGCCGGTGGAACTCAATGGGGGGAAAACCTTCTCTGTTCGTCATGTTGACGTGATGCCAGAATCCATCCCGGCTGGTTTCGAAGTCGTTAAAAACCTCAACGAGCTTGATTCACTGCTGATCGTTGACCTGGGCGGAACGACGCTCGATATTTCTCAGGTGATGGGTAAAATGCGCGGAATATCGCGTATTTACGGTGATTCCACGCTGGGCGTGTCTCTGATGACTGGTCCCGTAAGAGACGCTCTTTCGCTGGCTCGCACGAAGGGAAGCAGCTATCTGGCTGACGATATCATCATTCACCGTAATGATGCGGCCTACCTGGCGTCACGCATTAACGATACCTCACGCATCGATCTTGTTCGTGAAGCAATGACATCAGCTCACAGCCGGCTTGTTAACAGGGTTATTGAAGCTGTCAGTCGCTTTGAGGGATACTCGCATGTAATGGTCATTGGCGGAGGAGCCGAACTCATTGCAGAGGCAGTAAAAAAACACTGTGCAGTCAGGGAAGAGCGTTTCTATAAAACCAGTACGTCTCAGTTCGACCTCGTTAACGGTATGTACCTTATTGGATAAAAACCATGGATACGCGACGCAAAATTACGTTTTACCTGAATCCTGAAACTAACGAAGCGGACCGCTTTGTCTGCCAGAAAACGGACGAAACGCCTCAGGGGGATAGGGGGCGTTTATGGCGCGCCGCGCTGCTTACCGGCTTTGCATTTGGCAAGCAGGATGAACGGCTGCCGTTCCTCTTCAGCGAGCTACTTAACCGCGATACGTCATTTGATGACCTGCTGCAGCTGCTTAAAGCCGTTTACCCACGCGAAACCGAGGCTCTGCTGCAGGGCAGGGCGCGAGAAGCTGTAACCGCAACCCCTCAGTCTCAAGAGCAGATGAGCGATTCGGTATCGTCTGATGACGAAACCCGAAATAATGCCCGGAGCATGTTCGGCGGGACGGGAAACAATGTCTGATCTGCGGGAACACGGAAAGCTTGTCCGCCAGTTCCTCAAAGCGGCTCGTGAGCTCGAATCCCTGAATGTGGTCGATGGCCTGGAAAACATGACCCTGGGTCAGCTGCGCGAGGAGCTCACGCATCGTTCTTCGCCTGGCGCAGGCTATAAGCAGCAGTATCCGCGCCATGGCGCGAAATGGGACGAGGAGGAGAAACAACGCCTGATCGCCCTGGCCGAGGCGGGCATGCTCGATGTTGACGAGTTTGCCAGGGAGTATCAGCGACGCCCGGAATCTGTTCTTGCCTATATGGTTCGCCTTGGTTTGCTCGACAAGGATCACGATCTCCGTTAAGTCTCCATCACTGGCGGCGTAATAAGCCGCTTCAACCCGTCTTCCTGTTTAACCAGTTGTCTCTGAGTTGCTCCCCCCACACCGCTTAATCGTCGCATCGTGCCGGAAAAATTCAAGCCACCGACCGCGGCGCCCGTTCGCATTCCTTCCCTCTGGTCAGTCATTTGCGCTGCGGCCTTGCGCCGGAGCGTGATTTTTTCCTTAAGGCACGTTGCGTCGTGTGCGGTATGGCCGAAGCACAACGCAGACCGCCGGCTAAAAAGGAACGCCAGAATGAGCCAACTGACACTTAACCTGCCTGCACACAATATCTCCCATCATCCAAAGCACGCCGGTAAAAGCGGCTATGAGCATTATCGCCGTGAGTTTATAACCCTTTTCCGGGACACTGCGCGGTATCACAACCGTTATGAAGCATTCCGCGATTTCGCGGAAATGGGCGCCCTGGCCGTACAGAACGTGTTTCTGCGATCTGAGGCTCTGGAAGAGGAATACCTGAACCTGGCGCGCCGCTATAAAAAAGATGATCTCCTTAACATGTCCCGATTGCTGGGGTGTATGGCGGCAGCCCTGGATTGCCAGCCTGGGGACTTTCTGGGGCAGATCTTCTCCGAACTCGAGATAGCTTCGGCGGAAATGGGCCAGTTTTTTACCCCGTACTACTTATCCAGCCTGATGGCACGCCTGACGACGGATGAACTGTTCGGCCAGCTGGATAGTGCGCCGTTCATTACGTTTCATGAGCCAGCGGTTGGCGCCGGCAGCATGGTCATCGCCTTTGCTGAAGCAATGTTTGAAAAAGGCCTTAATCCTCAGAAACAACTATTTGTCAGCTGCAACGATATTTCCCCCGTCGCGGTGCACATGTGCTATCTGCAGCTCTCCTACCTGGGTATCCCTGCGGAAGTAAGCATTGCAAATACGCTGACCCTTAAAACGCAGAGAACTTACCGAACCCCCTTGTGGTATCTGGGCGGCTGGCGTGATCGGCTTGAACTCTGGTCAACCTTAAACAACATGCGAGCGTTGCTCGGGGACTAAGAAGGACCGGGGCGCTGGCTCCGGTCTTAATCTGGCCAGACTGACGGTCTGGCCGTAAAGGATGCCCGCCGGAGCGGCCCTGCTGGCAGGGCTTGCCGATCTGATCCCGGCACTGGAGGAAAAGGAGCAGACGGTCGCCCTTCACACTGGAGAACGCTGGAACGGTTTTCCCCTTTTTGAGCGGGTGACGGCGAATTATATCGTGTCGGCGGAGCCGTGGGATGCGTTACCGGCAGACTTCAGTGCTTCAGAGGCGCAGATAAACGCCTGGTTACACGCCATTTTTGAAGTTGGCGCGGACGTCCTGCAGGTGGGTCTGGTGGTGTGGCAGGACTTTGGTCTGCAGCGTCTGGCGGAGCGGGCGGTGCCGGATATCTGCATCATTCCTCCCGGAGCGCCCGCGCGCCGCTGGCTGGCTCGCGACACCCTGAAAACGCTGGCGGCGGACATCCGCCGCCAGATCCACCTGCAGCGCAGTCTTACGGCTAGTTTTTCCCGGGCCCGGGACTGAGTAAGCCTCCCGGCCGGCCGGGAGGCTCTGAAGGACGCGCCATGCCGGCGCGCTCTTTGCCGCCTTTCAGGCGGAAGACTTCCCCCCCTGGCGTGCCTCCTTCGGTAGGCCGGTTCTGATGGCCGTGTTACAGACTGGCCCGCTGCGGTGCGGCATCAACAGCCCGTTACTCCCCCGGTCACCGCGTCCAGGCACGCGGCGCTGCGGCCTCCTTCCGGTTGTTGACCCCGCACCTGGTGCCGCGGACCCGAAAGTCTGCACGGCCAACACTCCCCGGCCGATGAGAAGGGGAGGCGACACCAGAAGGGGCACCCTCATGTATCACTCATTCACTGACGCGCTTATCCATACCCAGGCAAGATCCATCCTGACACAGTATCTGTGGCCTGACAGCCTGCAGGCGGCGTATTCCCTGCAATGCTGTCAGGGCGACGGGGTGCTGTTCACCGGTGAGCTGGCGACGGCTGATCTGCTGCGCATCATTCCCCGCCTGCACACCCTAACCGCATCGATGTCCCGTGAACTGTTGCAACGGGTCAGTAAATGTGGCGTGACTGTTCGTCTCACGCGTAACACCCACCGTTACAGCCATTCAGGTTGTGTCACGTTAACCGCGCAGGGTTTTCCTGAAGAAACAGGCCAGGCAGAAGATCATCTGCTGAACGCGCTGCAAAGCCAGTATGAGACTATCTGCCGCACAGTGGAGACGCTGGGCTACCGGCTGACTGACGGCACCTTTCCGGCAGAAATGGATGAGGTTCTGCTGTGTCGTGGTACCGAAAATATTGTCTTTCGTGTGGTCGCGGTTTACCCGGAAGAGTGCGGCTATTGTGATGCCGACGACGGGCTGCTGTATGACTATATCGACCTGATCCTGCGTTGTGGTCGTCGGGTGCTGTGTCTGCGTTATGAGGTGTTCTGTGATGGAGAAAAAATGGCGGAAAGCTGGACGACAGGAACGGTGATTGATCCGCACGGCCCCGTCAGAAAATGGTTGTCGCGCGATGAAGTCCGCTATGTCGCCAGCGAGGCCCGTGATGCGATTGAGGCCAGGATGACGGCCTTCCGCACCTTTATCAAAGCCGCCTGATTATCTCCGGGCACCCGGGCCGGGTGCCCGTTCCGGTTACCGGTCGCATTGAGCGACCGCTTCCCGGAAAGGGTAAAGGACGTGGCCTGATGGCCACGCTGTTTTGTCGCCTGAAGGGCGACGGAAACCCGGCCTTACAGGCCTGACGTTCATTCCCTGCCTGCGACGGCTTTCGCCGTGCCCTGTACACTAACCCGGGCCGCGAGGCCCACAAGGCCCACGTTGTTACCTTCCTCACCCGTTCGCAGCGTTTCCGGTGCATTCAGCCCGGAACCGCTTTGCGCATGCGGCTTGCGGAGGTGCCTTGTCTTCCCCGCTTTCCTCCCGGGTTGTTTCCCGGTCACGGCGACAGCCGGAACCGCGACAACCTTAACGGAGGAATACTCATGCCAAACTGGTGTGCTAACCGCATTGAAATTACTGCCCCTGCTGATGTTCTGTCAGCGATCGAAACCTGGAGTCTCGGCGGGATCTTTCCGCATTATGAGAAAGCTGTCCGTCAGAGTATCCGG
The DNA here is from genome assembly GCF_051297175.1 of Dryocola baronae. NCBI lineage: Bacteria > Pseudomonadati > Pseudomonadota > Gammaproteobacteria > Enterobacterales > Enterobacteriaceae > Dryocola > Dryocola baronae. The sequence continues at coordinate 78,316 of NZ_JBINNY010000002.1, read as the reverse complement.
CTGTTTATTGCCGGGGTGACAGGCCGTCTCAGGCCGCACGTGGCGTGGCATTATGCGCCTTATCGGGCGCTGACCCGCCACGGTACAGGCGAGGATAATCCGGTATCCCGTGCTTATTCCGACTGGCTGTCAATGCTGCAGGACAATGCCGGGCTGGATGAATCCTGCTGTGAAGCCATTGAACGGTGTTATGTGGCCTGTGATCTGGCAGGGCTGAAATGGGGGCAATTGACCGGTTCAGAGCAGGCGATTGCCGGCGAACTGTTGAGACAGAAAAGCCATGACTGGAGCAGCGAAAGGGGGAATCCGGTGAGTCTTGCTGAGCTGTATGACGGTCTGGACGTGGCGCGGGAAGGGCAGAAGATGGATCTTCGCCTGCTTATACCCACCCGGATGGCGACGGAAATTAATGGATTCAACGGAGGATTGCTGACCGGCGTGACCCGTTCCTATGATCTGTATGTGGATTGCTACGGGACAAAATGGCCATCGGATAATCAGGCAGACGTTCGTCGGGAAGGTGGCGTGCTGATTATCGATTTTGATACCGCCTGGTCACCGCCGGCAGAGGAGGTGATGCTGGCGTTAACCACCCGCTGGTCATGTGAGGTGACACACTGGTTCAGCGAGGCGGGCAGTGATTACTGTGGATTCCGGGTGTTCAGCAAGGGCGAGCTGACCGATGGTGAAGATGCCACGCTGGAATTTGGTGATGAAGACGAGCACGGCTGGAGTGAGGTGATAAGTCCAGACTGGCTGATTGATAATGTCCCTCATTATGGTGGTTAAAGATTGAGCATGGCAGGGCATGGGGTTCGCTCCGTGCCCTGCAGCAAAGTATCCACAGGTTGCGCGGGTGGATGTTCACCCGGATTGTGGACAACCGTTATCACAAAGGATGTCGCGGAGCTCCACGTTTTTGCGGCGCGTTGCGCCGGGGAAGGTGTTTCCGCGTCGTGACGGCTTACGCCGTGCCGTTACGGTAGCCGGGCCGCTGCGCCTGCAAGGGTACGCTTCGCCGGTATCCTCACCCGTTCGCACGTCTGCGTTTGCCGCTCCTCCCGTCGTTCGCGCGTTCAGTCTTCACGCGCTCACCGTCCGGCCCGGCTGCACTTCGTCGTTTGCGCATGCGGCCTGCGGTCCCGCCCCTGCATTCTCCACTTTTCGCCCGTCTGTCGTGCCGGCACGGCGAAAGCCGGCGCTGAGATAACATTCACGACGGAGGATTTTATGCACACAGTTACCACCCCTGCGGTTTACGTTGGCACATACCATAAATACAACTGCGGCTGCCTGGCCGGTCAGTGGCTGGATGTGACGGATTTTGATGATGAGGCGGAGTTCTATGCCGCCTGTCGTGCGCTTCACGCTGACGAGGCTGATCCGGAGCTGATGTTTCAGGACAATGAGGGTTTTCCTTCCAATATGGCATCGGAATGTCACATCAACTGGGCGTTTGTGGAGGCGTTTAAAACCGCAGAGGAAAACCACCAGGCTGCCGCCTGGCTGGCGTGGGTGGACTATACCGGCGAGTGTGAGTTTGACCGGTTTGAGGCGGCGTACTGTGGCGAGGCTGAAGATGAAGAGGATTACGCGCGCGAATACGCGGACAGCACCGGGATGCTGAGTGAGGTGCCGCAAAGTCTGCGGGATTATTTCGACTTTGAACGGTTTGCCAGTGACCTGTTCAGCTCAGACCGCTTTTTCAGCAATGGTCATGTGTTTTATTCGTGCTGATGAACGACAATGCGGGTCCGCCCGCCTGACTTTTTCCCGGTCGGCTGAGTTCCCGACGGTCAGCCCGCGAAAACCTCCTGGCAGGCGTTCCGCCTGCCGGAACCGGCCACTCCCCGCCTGCGGCGGGTGTGCCGGGTCCCGGATGCTGTGCCTGTCAGGCCATAAGCTGATCCCGATGATGTTATCTGTTCCTGTTCCTGTTCCTGTTCCTGTCGGTCGGGTGTTGCCGGTGTCGCTGTTTTTACTGGTGTTGTTTCTGGTCGTGGACAAAACAGAAGGGCATGAAAACACGGTGGCCCCTTCGGCTTCCCGTCCGGAGGCCGGGTCGTCGCCTGCACTCCAGTGGGCGGCGCGCAGCCCCGCCCACCTCCGCAGAGACACCCCGGTGTCTCTGTCCTTGCGGATAGCAAGCGATGCCTGAACACCACGCTTGCAGCTGCCCACGGACAGCAGCCGCTCTCACTGGCCGCCCTGGCGGCCGCTAAGGTGTCAGCCGGTGAACCGGCTTCATTGTCTGCCACCTTACCCTGTGTGTTCCTGCGCAACCCCTCTCATTGCTGATGCAGACTGACAGCGCGCGCTCCGGGCAGCAAGGGCCGCTCGCGCTTTCCGGTCAGATTTTCCTTCGCCAGCTTCAGAAAATCAGCCCTCCCCCCCTGCTTTTCGTCGTTTCGCCGTCAAAAAGTCTGCGCAATGAGGGGCGTTCCGCAACCGGACATAAACCGGAAAGGAGTACGCCAGAATGAAGCCGGAGGAGACTAATGATGACCACCCAGACCCATGAGTACTTTTTTGAATTTCCCGCCATTCGTGGCCGTCAGGCAGGTCGCGAGCAGTATGTGCTGTTTGTGCCGATGAATATGCTCAAACGCATTCTGGCCAGTGATAACAGCGGGGATGTGATGTCCCGTTCGCAGCGCGAACATAACCAGGTCCGTTCACGCTAAATCACGAACTATCTGACCGGGGGGCATGACACAAAGAGTGACTGGATCCTGGGTACGCTGACCGGAAATATCGATAAAGCGGTCATCTTTAACGCCGCCGAAGGCACAAAAGGCGACGTGGGCATGTTGTCCATTCCGATGGATGCGGATATCAAGCTGTTCGATGGCCAGCACCGCAGCGGGGGCATTTATGGTTATATCGATGCCCGCCCTGATGCGAATGACATGATCACCCTGCTGCTGACCGTGGGCCTGCCGCTTGAAACCCGCCAGCAGTTTTTCTCTGACATCAACAACAATGCCAGCAAACCGGCGACGGCCATTTCAATGGCGTACAACCATAAAGATCCGGTCAACGACCTGGTGCGTCACATTGCGTCCAGCGTCAGCGCCCTGGTGATGCGGGTGGATTACGAACACAACGTGGTGCCGGGAAAAAGTGACCTGCTTGTCAGCTTTAAGGCGCTGGATGATGCGACCCGGAAAATGTTTGGCCTGCGTGCCGGTGATGAGGTTCCGGCCGCGCTGCGCCATGAGGCGGTGACGTTGTGGAGTCCCTGGGCGGACGCGATGCACTGGGAATGGGTGGCGGGGATGCTCGGAGCTTCCACCTACCGCACGATGGCCATCGGCACGCATGGGGTGATGGTCAATGCCATTGGTCTGGCCACGGCCATGATGCTTGAACACCATAATGCGGAGGGTATTGCGCAGCAGCTGCGTGCGCACCGTCAGCAGGATACGACCTGTGAGGATCGCTCTCAGACTTTCCGTCACGAACGCTGGCACGGTGTCTGTGTTGATGCGCAAAACGGTACGGTGAAATGTGATGCGGCGGCACAGAGCCGGGCTGCCATGCACCTGCTGTCGCTGTTCGGTCTGGATCCGGCCAATCCCCACGCGTGGCTGCGTGAAGTCTGTGACGAGTCAGTCAGTGATGACGCCATCGCAGAAATGATCGGCAAGGTGGAGAAAGTGGCCGCCGAAAAAAGCCTGTCCATGGACAGTCTGAAGGCCGACATCCCGCTGATGATAGCCCGCAGCGAAGGGGAATTTTTGCAGACGCTCAACCATATGCGCAGGCTGCGTCAGTGGGCAAAGGAGCAGTATCCGGAGGACATGCAGGCGTAACGGACAAGGCCGCCCGTCTGGGCGGCCAGACCCTACCGGCCCATCTTGCCCTGGTGTGCTTACGACCTGAGCAGCAGGCAGCAACTGGCGCCATTATCGACGTTGAAGAATCTCCACGTCGTTCCGGTTCTGAGTTTTACCCGTATGCGGCGGCATTCTTTCGCAGGCTGACCGGGCGCGGGAAAGCGTCGGGCAGGGGACTGCGACTTATCCCCGGCATCCGGTGGAACCCGGCGGAACGACTGGCCACGCTGAGTGATTATGACATGGCATTTAACACACTGATCCGTACCCGTGGCGAATACTGTCCGTCACCCCTTTCCACCTCTGATGGCGACTGGTTGTTCCCGGAAACGGCATTTCGCCGCCGGGAACGTAACAAACACCGGGTGAGACTGGCCGCGCATAAATACCATTCGACCTGGAGCCGCCAGGACGCGCGGCGTCATGCGCAGGAGGCATTGCAGTATCAGCGTTATGCTGAGCGGGCGCGCATCGAGCTGAATTTCCAGAGTCCGGATACCTTTATGCAGTGGCATGACCGCCATCCGCAACTGAAAGAACAGGACTGGCTGGCCATGTTCTGGCGCTGGCAGCGCCGGTTCCCGTCGCTGCGGTCACTGGCATGGTTTCAGTACAGCCGCGATCAGCCGCATGGGATTGCCGTGAGTTTGCAGGTACTGGTGCAGGACACCCCGGCGGTCGTCCGGGCGCAGGAACGGTTGTATGTCCCGAATAAACTGACGGTGTTATCGTCAAAAAGTGTCTGACTTTTCGACAGTTTTTAGCGTGTATTCCTGGTCAGTATGAGGCGGTTAGCAGTATAATACCCGTGGCGCTTGAGGCTTTTTGCCTCCTGCGACTGGCAGAAATGTTGGAAGGTAGTGAGGCAGAAAGAGAAAAGCCCCGAGTAATTTTTCAATTAACCCGAGGCTCAATCTGTATGCTTAGACACCATCAGATTAGCCGCTTATCCGCCGAAAGGCAAGGAGAAGTCAGCTATGAAACTGCCGCGAAACGCCCTGATCTGGTGCGTATTAATCGTGTGTTTAACGCTGTTAATATTCACATTCCTGACCCGGAAATCGCTGTGCGAAATTCGTTACAAGGACGGAACGCGGGAGGTGGCGGCTTTTATGGCTTACGAATCCGATAAGTAGCAACCTGTAGCGGGGGGAAACCCCCGCTTTTCAGGAGGCTGATAGTGTTGAAGGTCTGCCAGCAAGCGCCTTTATGAAGGGCTGTCCGGGTCACCGGGCGGCCCTTTTTCCGTTCTGGTACCCCTTGCGCCCCGGCGTTGCGTGCGCTTGCAGCTGCCTGACGGCAGCGCCGCTTCAACCGGCCGCCGCTGGCGACCGCTAAGGAAAGCCGGTCAACGGCTCTTTCCGGCGTATCCCTTACGCCGTGCTCTGCGGTGTTCACTTTTGCGGTGACAGACGCTGCCCCGACCCGTGTCATTCACAAGGGTAAAGGCTTGCGCCCGTGTCCTCCCCCGTTCGCGCACCTTCCCGATGGTCAGTTGCTTGCGCTGCGGCCTCGGCCACGCCCTTGTGCCTGTCACTGATGGAACGGGGCGGCTGAGTGTCACCGCAACGTGCTCCCCGCCTCCTGTAAAACGGAAAGGGAGACACCAGAAAGAAGCCGAAGGAGAAAAAATGACTACCCCAGCTCAGACCACTCAGACTGATACCGCCCAGGCGACCCGTACTGAAATTACCGATCCCCGCCGTCGCCTGGCCTTTGTGCCCCGGTTGTTTGCGACCGCACTGGGTGAAAGCATGGCCGCGACCTTCCTGCGTCAACACAGCGATTACGACGGTGGGATGTGGCATTTCTATGAAGTCCCACGCGGTATCAGTGGGCAAATTGCCGCGTGGACCGATATAGCCACCACTTGCCCGACCGGTTACATCGCCCCGCCAGACGGCACATACCGGCTGACAATCCCGGGAAATTATTTTGATGCAGAGGTTTCAGCCGATGCGGCCGGGATTATCGCCACGTTGTTTGTGCTTAACCAGCTGTGCTGGAAAGTGTCAGATATGGGGAGCCAGTACGCGCAGACCTGCCAGGGGCTTATCGATCGCCAGGATGCGCTGAAGGACTATGTCAGCATCATTAAGCACCCGGAAAGCAGCCTGATTTTCCGCGCAATCGACTGACCCGCCGCCGGACGCCACCCGCCCGGCTAAAAGAAAAACATGATAATGGCCACGCCGTGGCCATTAAACACAGGATGAGAACGTGATGACCCCTGAAAACACGATGGCTGGCATGGATGAACTGGTGAGAATTGCAGGTGAGGGAGGCTATCAGCCGGGGTGTGACCCGGACAACGCGGATCGTGCCGCTATTGCTGCGCAGGTACTCTGTCAGTTTGCGCACGCAAGCGGCCTGGATAAGAGCGGCGAATCCGCCGAGACAATGTTAGTCGATTTACTGGCCAATCTGATGCATCTGAGTGACCGTCTGGAGACACAGGGTGTTGCCTGTCTGCTGAATGTGGCCGCCATGCATCACGACGATGAGGTCAGGGACCCGGGTTGATTTGGCCGCCCTGCTGAAGACCCCGCGCATCGAGCGCGGGATCTTCAGTGCCTGGCCTGTGACCCCGGAGCCCGGTTTGCGTTGTGCATCGTCCGCAGGAGGGTGAGCAGCTGATCCTGATGCTTCTTCTGCACCATGGTTGCCAGCAGATTTTCGCTACTCAGTGCAAGGGCGGCCAGCTCCACCACGCGTTTTACCTGATCGCAGGTTTCATAATCCTTGTAGGTTCGCAGGCTGACCCCCAGTTCTGCCGCCGCTTTATCACGGCTCCAGCCGAAACTTTTTCGCCATAATCGCAAATCATAACCGGTCATTTTCATGTCCAAAATAGTGCGGATATTGCACTTAATTTAAAGAAAAAAGGAGGTGGATTCAATGTAAAAAGGGGCAGTAATTGCACTTAATTATATATCTGATATGAGTGTTACTTTTTCGGAAAAGGGGAAGAAACTGCACTTTATTTTCACTGTATTAATTCGTAAAACCTGGCTGGACGGACAGCAATAAGGACCTGAAAAAAATTCATGCCACCCCGTGGCCCCTTCGGCTCCCCGTCCGGAGGCCGGGTCGTCGCCTGCACTTCAGTGGGCGGCGCGCAGCCCCGCCAACTTCCGCAGAGCCACCGGGGTGTCTCTGTCCTTGCGGATAGCAAGCGATGCCTGAACTGCCCGCTTGCAGCTGCCCACGGGCAGCAGCCGCTTTCGACTGGCCGCCGTGGCGGCCGCTAAGGATAACGGGCCTGCAGCCCGCTTCTGTCGCTCCCTTTTATTCCTGTGTTGCGGTGTACCTGTGGCCGTGACAGACGCTGCCCCGGCCCGTGCCATTCACAAGGGTAAAGGCTGACGCCCGTTTCCTCCCCCGTTCGCGCGCCTTCCCGATGGTCAGTTGCTTGCGCTGCGGCCTCGGACACGCCCTTGTGCCTGTCACTGATGGGACGGGGCGGTCTTGAGTCACGGCCCCAGGCTCCCCCGCTTCCGAAAAAGGAAAGAAAAGGGAAACGCCAGAAAGAAGCCGGGGAAAATTCAACACACTGTCGGAGATAACGTTATGAGCGAACTGGTTTTTTATCCTGTAGGCGGTTTTCACTATGAAGACGCGTACCTCGATGGCGACGTCTACAAAAACGGCTGGGGTCAGACGCTGGAGACACTGAACTCCTTTGGCGGGAATTACGTTCTGATCTCCCTGAATGAAGCACGTGAACGTATCCGTGCCGCTGCCCGCAAACCGGTTCGCGAAATTACCGAAGCCGAGTTTACCGAAAAACTCTACATGCTCCCGCCGATGAACTGGTGCGCCGGTGTCAGCTCGCAGTCATTCAAATTCATGGAAATGATTTGCCAGGACGTCACCGATATTTTTGCAGAAGTGGACGGGCGCTTTTTCACGCTGGCGGATAAAAGCAGCCTGAGCCATGAGCAGATCATCAACCGGATCACTGAGGAGGTGCTGAAAACCGAAGAGAAAGGGCAATAAAAAAGCAGAGCGGGCGCTCTGCTTAATCACTCCGGCCTGTTCGAGCAGGTCGGATAATTCAGATGTCAGTTATGAGGACAAATCATGAAAGACAAATTCATCGTCGCATGTCAGGAATATTTTGTAAAGCAGAAGGGAGAGAGAAGGGCGCAGCGGCGTCAGATCCGCGAAACCCTGCCAGAAGATGCCATCACGCGACGTCTGCGCATCCTGGCCAAAATTATTGCCCGCTGTGAGCGCCGTCATCAACCGGTGCGGATACCGGCACTGAATGGGGCTGAGTGGGGGCAGGTACTCCGAACGCTGGAACTGAAACGGGCGTATGCCTGACAGGTTGCCGCCCCCCGTAGGGGGGGGCGGTTTTTTAAGTGCTGCTGTTTCCGACCGGCATTGAGCCGGACGGAAACAGAAAGTCGACACTGACAGACCGGAGAACGATGATGAAATACACATTAAATGCCCCTTATGGTGTCACCGCCATTGAACTGGACAACGGTGATGAAGCTCTTTATCTGCACGGCGAGTGCCTTGCCCTTGCCGATTTTCATCAGCGGGATGATTCTGTGACGGCAACCGGTGAGCGCATGGCTGAGGTGTTGGGTGTGCCGTTCACGCTGCTGACGCTGCCAGAGCCGGAGAATGAAGAGTGGTGCTGGAATGAGGTGGTGGAGGCGCTCGGTTGGGGTAAAACCGTGAAACTTGACCGCATGGTGATGCGTCCGGTTCTGGAGTGCTGTATCTCGCATATCACTGCTGATGACAACACGCTTCTGATGGAGCTGTGCCGTGAAAAATTTGAAGGGGAGTGGATCATGGATACAGGTGTCGGGTATCTCATTCGCCTGGATGCGCGGATGTATCCCCTGATGCATCTCAAGCGCTTCGGGTTATCCCGCGAGGCGCGCTGGCTGATTGCCTGGTGTATGAAACACGCAGATATCAGCATGATCCATTTCTCTCAGACGGGCGATGAACTTGAGCCGTTTGCCACCTTTGACTGGTAACACTGGCCCGGCAATAGCCGGGCTGTTTTGTTGCCCGATCACCGCTCCAGTATTCACTATCACCTCCGAACGGGCTTGCAGCAGGCCACAGGCCTGCGCCGCCACGGCACTGCCGCTGCCACGTCAGTGTAAGGCCGGGGTGATGCCACCCCGGTAATTTCCTTCCGGCGTATTCCTTTTCATCTGTCGACGTGGCGCCTGCCTGCTTCGTGACAGAACGTATCCCGAACCGGGAATGCCACAAGGGTGAAGGCTTGCGCCCGATGCCTCCCCCGTTCGCACTTTCTCCCTCCAGTCGTTCGCTTGCGCTGCGGCCTCGCCATCGCCCTTGCGTCATTCCCTGAAGGCCCGGGATGTTCTTGTGTCACGGCAGGCGGCCACAGCAACAGACACACTGAAGCAGCCCACGCCAGAAGAAACCCGAAACCCCAAAGGAGAAAAAAATGACCCGTTTAGCATCCAGTTTCCGTGCCATGAATGTGATCCGTAAAGAACGCGCCCTGACCAATGAAGAGCTGATGAGACACGTTCCAAGTGTGTTTTCAGAAGAGAAACACGAATCCCGCAGTGACCGTTATACCTACATTCCAACGATCACCCTGCTGGATAATCTCCGTCGCGAGGGGTTCCAGCCCTTTTTCGCCTGTCAGACTCGCGCGCGCGATACCGGAAAACGAGAGCACACCAAGCATATGCTTCGCCTGCGTCGTGAGGGTCAGATCATGGGAAAAGAAGTGCCGGAAATTATTCTTCTGAATAGTCATGATGGCAGCAGCAGTTATCAGATGATCCCAGGTATGTTTCGTTTTGTCTGTGCGAATGGCATGGTATGTGGTCAGAGCTTTGGGGAAATTCGTGTGCCACACAAAGGGGACGTTGTCGGAAAGGTCATTGAGGGGGCTTGTGAGGTGTTGGGGATTTTTGACGGTGTCACGGAGTCGCGGGAGGAAATGCGCTCTATCACGCTAAAGCCGGATGAGCAGAGACTTTTTGCGGAGCTGGCGCTTGACTGGAAATATGACGGGAAAGGTGACGGTAAGCATATTCCTGTGACACCCGATGCCGTGCTAAATGTGCGTCGTCATGAAGATAAATCAGATGATTTGTGGACAACGTACCAGCGTGTGCAGGAAAACATGATCAAAGGTGGTATCACGGGGCGCAGTGCGCAGGGTAAACGTCAGAGAACCCGTGCGGTAACCGGCATTGATGGTGATGTCAAACTGAATCGGGTGCTGTGGGAAATGGCCGAAAGAATGAAACAACTGAAATCATGATGTGAATCTGGCAGGGATAATCCCTGCCTTTTTTTATGTGCAGGAGTGTGACATACAGGTATTGAACCTGCATGTCACACTTTACCGTTTCAGTTAGTCTGCTGACCGTTTGCTTCCGGTTTCTCTGCCGTGGTAGTAACGGTTCTGGTCTGTCGCACTTTCTTACCGGTTTTATTTTTGCTGTTCAGGATATCGCGAACGGCTTTAATACCGACAGTGATCCCCACTGATTCCAGTGCCGCTTTGATATCTTCCGCGCTATATCCCTTCGATTCTGAAAGCAAAATAATTTGCGGCATGAGCTGTTCGAGCACGCTCGACTTTGTCAGTCGTTTTTCTGTCAGATCGGGTAAATCATCCAGCGCCGACTTTGCCAGTTCCACATCATCAGCGGTAAACCATTTCTTGTCTGTTTTTGTGTCCATCATTTTCCGTTTCCTGCTACTCAGAGGGTCATCATTTCAGCAGGATTATAAACCTAACTGGGGATGCAAGCCAAACCCCCGCTTTTCTGGCGTAAGCCGGTGACGGCGAAGAAAAAATCACATATACTTCTGAGCAAGAATCGATATCGTATGTAAAACGTGGGACAGGGTATGTTTTGTTGAACCGCCTGCACGCAGACGGCCCCCCAAAACGGCCTGGTCAGGACTCCGTCCCGACACCCTATGAATCGTGCCCACCTCAGAAGTGGTGGTGGAGTAGATTATGAGTAAGAGTGAAAAACGCCAGCGTGGGGTGTTATTTCTGGGAATACGCTGGTATCCCGAAGAGAAAGAACAGGTAGTGGAAAGTGCGCGCTCAGCAGGTCTGAGTGCAGGAGAATATCTCCGGCGTTGTGCCCTCGGTCGTCGCATTGTGGCCAAAGGGGATACACGCCAGATGAAAGAAATTATGAAACTCGGTGGCCTGCAAAAGCATCTGTATCTGGAGATGCAAAAGCAGGGGATGATGACCACCGAGCTGAGCAAGCACTTTGCAGAAACACTGACCGCCCTGCAGATTGCCCTGATGAAGTTTGATGCGAAAAGCCTGAATAATACTGAGGACTGATATGCTTGCAGTGGTTCCACCTAAACGTCGTGACGGTAACTCCAGCTTTGTGAAGCTGGTGTCGTATACCGTTTGTCGTGAGGATGTGAACCTGAGCGAAACGCTGTCTCCGGATAACCCGACTTTCCGTCGCCCGCGCTCTGAAGAAGCTATCTTTAACAATCTTGTCAGTTATGCCACCCGTAACGCATTGCCGGATTCTGATGATGTGATCGCGATGTTCCCTGATGGTCGCCAGCAGGTGAAATTCGACAAGGTCGTGTGTGAAACCAATTGTTTTTCTCTGGCGTCTGCCGCCTCAGAAATGAATATGGTCGCGATGCAAAATGCCCGCTGTAAGGACCCGGTTTACCACACTATTCTGTCGTGGCCTGAAGGTGAGCGTCCGACACATGACCAGATTTTTGAGTCTGCCCGACATTGTCTGAAAGGACTGGGTATGACTGACCATCAATATGTTTTTGCCATTCACGATGACACCGATAACCTGCATGTTCATCTGTCGGTTAACCGTGTGAATCCGGTGACCTATAAAGCGGCCTCGTTATATAACGACCACTTTGTGCTGGACCGTTGTTGTCGTGAGCTGGAGCTGAAGCACCAGTGGAAACATGACAACGGACCGTATCGTGTCAATAACCAGGGTATGGTTGTTCGCAATAAAAACTTCTATAAACCGGCACCGGCTGCGGCCCGTCGTCTGGAGTTTTTCAGCGATAAAGAAAGCTTGCATACCTACGCCGTTGACCATTGTCGTGACAAAATTGAAACGCTGCTTATGTCAGGCCAGCAGTATCACTGGGATGATATCCATGATGTGTTTCATGCGGCGGGACTGGAGTTACGGCAGAAAGGGACAGGCCTTGCCATCTATGACCTCAATGATGATTCACACATTCCATTGCGTGCCAGTCGTCTGCATCCGGAGCTGACACTTTCCGATCAGCAGGAGCAAATTGGCGCCTTTGAACTGGCACCCAAAAGGGATGATGCACCTGATCGACTGGTGCAAAACTGCGTCCCTGTTGAATCCCTGTATGACAGCCTTCTTCATTGTCGTGATCGTGGTGCGCGTGCAGAACGCCGCATTGCACGTGCTGAAGCGCGAGAAGATTTGATTGGTCGTTACAAGGCTTATAAGAATGGTTTTGTGCGCCAGACCCTCTCAAAAGATGACATGCGCACGCGTTTCCGTGAGGTTGCAGCAGAGTACCGTATCAGGAAAAATCACGTTCGCCTGGTACAACGTGATCCGTTGCTTCGCAAGCTGATGTATCGTGCGCTTGAAGTCGATAAGATGAAGGCTATGGCTGCGCTGAAGATCCAAATCCGGACAGAACGCGATGCCATGAAGGCCTCGCCTGATGCCCGACCGTTATCGTACCGGGCATGGGTTGAAGTGCAGGCGTGCCAGCTGGATGCCGCAGCAGTGTCCCAGTTGCGTGGCTGGGCTTACAGACAACAACGTAAGAACAGAACCGCGCCGATTTCAGGAAATGTGATTCTTAATGCTGTCGCGGATGATGTGAAACCTGCCACTATTCGTGGCTACGAAACAACGGTTAAACGTGACGGTGCAGTGGTCTATTCGTCCGGGGGTAAACCTGTACTGATGGACAGAGGTGTGCTGATTGAAGTGGCTGATGCTCCCGAAGAGAGTGGAAAAAATCTGGCCATGGCGATGCATATTACTGCGCAGAAGAGTGGTGAGAGGTCGGAAATTCGTGGGGAAACAGCCTTTGTCCGGGATGCCATTGGGCGCATACCGCACTTTAATGCATCCTCAGGTAAGACTGTGCCGTTGACCCATCCAGTACAACGTCAGTGGGCGGGCTATGATGTGCCGAAACCGGCTGAAGAGAAACAGGTCGCGCCGCAAAATGCTGCGCCGCGCTACACACCACCGAAACCGCAATAACGGGGTGGTAATAACCGAATCAGGGAGTACGGGGGCTTGCATACCTTCCGGATGCCAGGGCAGTGTGGCTTGATACTGACCCTGGCATTTCCCTGTTACACAGCAGGACTCGCTACATAATGAATTTTCCACCTTAGTGGATGTCATCATCTCCGCTAAACCTGCCTTCTTCAGCAGCCGCCATATCGGCCATAAAATCCAGAAGCAGCGTGACCGCCTGTGGGCGAGTGATGGCATCGGCTTTATAACGGTCGAGGATAGCGGCCAGATAGTCCGTCATATTAAACATCGGACTTTCCATCGGGATGAGTTCATCAGGATCTTTCATAAGATTTTATGCTTTCAGGGGGCGGATTAGCGGGATATTGCATCAAGCATATGCGAGTTAAAATTCGCTGCAAACAGTTCTGTTACAAATTTCGTGTCACATCAAGAAAAACGGGAAAATTCCTAATACTTTCCACAAGAAAGCTCCGTCCCAATTATTGTCACACATGGTGATCATTACCGGAAACTTCTGGCTATTTCATGGAATTTTCTGGCTCAGATGATTCTCCCCAGAGGCGATTAAATTCCTGCTGATAGGCTGCGGCGGTGGCACGATGATCCCAGACAACCAGGGTGTTTTCTGCATTCCTCCGGCTGGCACTGGAGGTGTAATTAAACGAGCCGGTTTGCGTTGTCATACCATCTGCCACCATGAATTTATTATGCTGAATAGCATATTTCCCGTTAAGTCGGACGGGGACTCCCTGCCTTTGAAGCCAGGTCACGGCGGAATACTTCCCGCCGTTGTCTTTCGCATCTGCCAGCACCCTGACTTTTACGCCCCGCTGTTGTGCCGGCAGCAGAGCTTCTGCAACCTGTCGGCTGGTAAACCCATAGGCTGCGACATCGAGCGAACTACGCGCACTACTGGCCACGTTAAGGACGTTCAGTGTCGCGCTGTTTCCGGGGGAAAATCCGACGGTAATGCGCGTTTCAGTAGCGGTTGAAGTCAGGGGAGTGATTAAAATCGTCAGTAAAAGCGTGTTGCGCCAGATTTTCATAATAGCTGTCCTGAATATTGTCATCGCCAGCCTGTGCCGGTGTGAAAGGATGAGATGAGGCAGGCGTGGGTTCGGCGGGAGGGGGTAAGGTTTCCGCATGGCCTGTTGTGGTCTTGATGCTGTTGTTGTTCTGGTGTGCCTGTTCTACGCGTTTTTTCGAGATGCGCACGCGCGACACTTCGCTGACACACCCGTAACGACCCTGTGTTTTTTCCAGCACCTGAGTGGCTGTTTCAAAGAGCAGGGCCGCTCTTTCTTCCGGGGTGCAGGTAAAGTCATCACGGTTATCCAGATCGGTGGCCAGTGTGGCCAGCGCACTGAGGGTTTTATCTTTGATCCGTGCGCCTGGTCTGCTGTTCCATGCTTCCGGTGACGTCATCAGGCAGACATCGAGGATGGCGCGAATATTTTGCTGGGATACCGGTCGACGTCGTTCCGCTGCCGGGACTTCCTTGCACAAATCGTTAAAGTCAGGGCGGCGGAGCGGTACATAGCGGTTAATCCGGACCTTCAGCTTTGATATTTTGTCCTCATCCGGGATGTGGATGGAGTTGCTGCGCACCTGCCGGTCTTCAAAAACGATAATGCCTTCCCCTGCGGCCAGTGCCTTTAACTCGGACAGCTGGATGTTGTCCCGCTCGCGAAACTCGACGGTACTGGCATCCTCATAACCCCCCATATTATTCTTATCCATACGGACCTGTTCGGCATAGTGACCGGTGCCACCTACCGCACGGATCATCTTCAGGGTGTCTTCCGTATCTTCCGTCTTCATGAACTGTTTGGTGCCGAGGTTGGCGTTGACGGAATAGACTTCCTTGCCGTGTCGCAGCATCGCCTGAATATCCTGGGCGAGAATAACCAGCATGTATTTCAGGCTGCGCATCTGGGCGGCAAGTTTGGCAAGTCCGGGGGCAAAGTAGTAACCAACTTCATCACAGAGCACCATGAACGGGAACTTGCTGGCGAACTTCTTCACCGTCAGCGTGTGTTCCGGCGAGCCCTCGATATGGTTCCCCAGGTCTTTGGCGATGTTCATCTGGATGTCTGAGATAAAAAGCTTACCGAGCGTGGACGCCTCGTTATCGGACAACTCCAGTGCGGGGATCAGCACCACCAGGGTACGGTCGTTATGCAGAATATCCTGCATATCGATGTCGCCACCGGTTTTTGGGAAGATATGGCCATAGGTGTCGTTAAACATGCCGAGCATTCGGGTGAACTGCTGGATAAGAAATCCGTGCTGGTCCAGCGCACCCTGTGACCATTCTGCCGGGCGGTTGACCAGTCGCATGTCAAAACCTGCCAGGTTCGACAGGTAGTTTTCCATCGGCTTGTAGCCTTCTTCATGCCAGTTCTGCTCGAGCGCTTCCCGGTACAGGCCCACGAACTTCACCAGGGGGAAGTAGGACTGGATGACGTCCTGAGTCAGCGCGATATTGTCGCGGGCACGTTTGTAACACAGGGCATAGATAAGGGCGTTTCGCATGGCGCGGGCTTTATCCTTCCAGCCCTCGTCACTGCCATTGCTGCTCGGCATCAGGGATTCCATCAGCTGCGTGATGAACGTCGGACTGCCGTGGGCAAACGGGTTGGTGGAGTTGGTCTGCGGGCGGGATTTGTCTCCGGCCAGCAGTTTCCTGAATTTGTCATCGTTGCCGGTGATGAAGTTGAGCACATGCCAGTCATCTTCCTGTCCAAACCGTCGGGCCATTGACCAGGTGGCAACCGCCAGGTCAATCTGCGCCTTACCGTCCGATATGCAGCAACCCCGTGCCCAGCACAGGGAGTTCAGGTACAGCGAGTACAGGGTTTCCGTTTTACCGCCGCCGGTCGTGGCCATTATTTGCATATGACGCAGCGCATCATCTGACTCCAGCCACAGTTCACGGCCACGGTCGCGCCCGCGCCCGGTGCCGAGGCATAACACCCCGGATGCTTTCCGGCGTATCAGCTTTGGCAGGTTCAGGTTCAGCCATGGAATATTGCGGCTCAGTTCGCGCTCAGTGGATAAATCCAGACCGCCGACATCCATCGGTATGCGCAGGGGGAGGCGGAAGAGCTGATCGCTGAAGCCGACCAGGAGCACAATACACACCGGCAGGGATACCAGCAGCGTGGCGGGCCACAGCACACCCAACGTTAAGGCAATAACGAGGAAGAACTGGACGGTGAACGGGGCCAGCATAAGCTGTTCAACCATTTCTGTTCTCACCTGCCGGCTGATCAGGCTGTCTTTTACCTGCGTTTTACGTTTACGAGTTTCCATCTGGTGTCATCCTTACGGGTGGCTGTCGAGAAACGCCTTAATGGCATCATCACTGGTCATGGCCTGTAACGGGATCATCCGGCCATCGTCACTGATAACCGTCGGTGTCCCGGGAAGCTGGAACATATCCAGTGCCATGTCATTGCGGGCCAGTGCATCAAAGCCGGCGTCGCAGCTCGCCGGGGCCACGTTCTGTCCCGGGTTGAGCATTCCAGCACCGATATCAAACAGGTCATGCCACAAGCCGGCGCGTTTGTCTGCTGGCGCGCACAAGACGGGCACCACACGTTCAGCCGTCGTGGCTTTACCCACCATCGTTACCGGGAATATGACCACGTTGTACTGCTGTGCAATGGTCTGGACCGTCGGTTCGAAAATACGGCAGTTTCCACACTCCGGATCGGAGAACAGATACAACGTCCGGGCATGGCCGGTAGACAGTGAAACGGTGTAGCTGCCGTTCGCGGCTGCGGTACTCAGGCGCTGTGCCAGTAACTGACGGGCTTCGGCCATTTCCTCCTCAGACAGGCGACCAGGCTCGTTTATGGAAGACTCAGGTGCGGACGGTGCTGCTGGCGCCTGTGCAATAACCGGTGGTGTCGGCGTTTGTTGCATAAGTCGCCCGGTCGAAATGTCAGTCGGCATCAGCCTCTCAGTCGGGGTACCACTGTTTAAGTGCCCGGCAATAAAGCCGGCCAGCAGGGTGAGGGTCAGTACCGCTGCGGGCACCAATTTGCGGCGCAACTGGCTGGAAGTATCCATCTTGCCAAAGGCATCAGCCGTGCTGGTCAGCGCCTGGCGGGCTTCACTTTCACTGGTGGCCAAAAAGAGACGGGTGTGGGCATATTCTTCCATCAACCACAGCCCGTATTTGCCTTCTTGCTCTTCAATGACCAGATGGTAAGGCGCTTTACGGCGGCGGGAGACAGTGAACAGTTCGGTATTGTTTTTCAGTACACGCACCTGGCGGCCAGATGTGTGGGTGGTCCAGGTTTCAATTAAATCGGTCATGGTTATCTCATTTTTGGTTTGAAAGTGTGTACGTGGCGGTGAACGTGAGGCTCCTGCTCAGCGGCTGCGGAGGTGTCTTCCTCGTCGTCGTCCTCATCTTCTTCACCGCTGTCTTGTGGGGTGACCGGCGATGTATTCATTTCTTCTGCGACGGCACCGAGATTGCGCAGATCGGCTTCCAGTCCTTCAATGGCCAATCGCATGATGGGGCGGTCCAGGTGGATGCCGTACTGTGCGGCCACGGTTTCCCAGTGGGCCTGACTGACCACCGCCGTTCCTTCAATAAAGGGCCACGGGCGACCCGTAGACGCCAAGGCGTACCAGAGTGTCCGGTCGAGGCCCTTCAGCCAGCGATAACGCCGGATGGGCAGGTGCAGGTCGTTGTCGTGCAGCGCCTGTATTGCGGTCCGGGCATAGCGATAGCGCCGGATCCACTCGATAGCGTCTGGCATGGAGGTGACGCGCCGGAAGGCGGCATTTGCCAGAGACAGGTTGGGGTAGCCGATCTTGTTACGGTACTTGCGGTCCCTTTTCAGGGTGGATCGGTTGAGTGTATCGAGGAGGTCTTCTGCCTCTTTGCGCTTGTCCAGGAAATGCTGCAGGCCAAAGATGGCGAACATGGCTCGTTCCTGATCGGAGAACTGTTCAAACCTTTGTGCCGGCGTGCTACCTGATGTAAAGGCCTTCCCCAGCTGGGCAAAAAAACAGGCTTCTGCCAGGTCGTGGCGCAGCTGGCGGTTCACAACCAGTCTGTTTTCTTTTGCAAACTCCTCCGGTGAGGCCGCGCTGCGGTGCTCCTCCGGATCCACATTGAGTAACTGAGTCTTTTTGTCGCCGTAGTTCAGTGCAGGAATAATGGCGGGTGAAAAGACAGACATAATGCGCGGGAGTGTCCGGATGGAAATATCGCGCCGCGTTCTGCTGGCCTGATGGCCACGCACGGCGAGTACACCGAACACGACTACCGGCACCAGGAACAACAAAAGAATACTGGCGGTCAGGTCCATGACTGAGAAGAACTCAGACCAGGATACGTTCTGCGCATTATTGTGCGTATTGACCAGAAGGTTGATACGCCAGGCGGCAAGGTGGTGAGTCTGCGGGATGTCAGCCAGACTCCAGAGAAAGTAAAGAAACAAGGAGGTGTACTCGACCACGGTTTCCCGGAAGAAGATGGCGAGAACAATCAGTACAACAATCAGGCCGACAGCGGCCAGCGACCAGTCGTTAGAGGACTGGACGTCACGGTTAGGGGGCGCCATAAGAGGTTCCAGTGAATGAATTGAAGGCAAAAGAAAGGGCACCTGCGAAGAGGCGCCCTGTATTCAGGAGATTGTCGGGAAAGCGTTGTCAGGCGTTAGTTAAAGCGTGACATGACCAGATTCAGGTTATTTTCTTCTGCGATACGTTTAGCGCAGAGATTCACATAGCCCGGGAAGCTGTTGTCGTAGGCATATGAACGGTTACGCATGGCTGACAGGCTTTCAAACAGAGCCGGCATCTTACGGTGACTGATGACCAGGAACGGGATATCAGGCTTGCCGGTATAAATTGTCAGCTTCTGGCCAGACAGTTCGGCTGACTTGAAACTGTTGACATCAAAACCCATGACCACGATATCTTTTGGTGCCAGCAGGTTTCTCAGTCCAGACTCTGTATGCGCGATAATTAATAAAACGCCTTTATCGATATCCAGACCGGCATAGTTTGTTCCAAACAGCGTATTACATTCGCAGCTCTTTAAAGGTGAGAACGCCTCAACCTTTTTAAAGTGATTCAGGAAAAGAGCTATATGTTTCCTTTGCTTAAAGGTTACAAACAATATAGTTAATACACTGACTAATAACGCACTGAAGTATATGGGGAACCAAAACACAGAATCCTTGTGACCTTCATTGCTAAAGATATACAAAAAATAAGAGCAAAATAATAAATATGGAATACCGAAAACCATATGCATTCCAATTAATACTCTTGATAGCCTGAAAGCAAAAGAACCTGAGTAGGGATTGATGTTTTTTATAGTCATGCAAATCTCCTTATATATACCCCGATTATATAACTTTGCGAGGAATAAATAAACATTTCATCGTGCTATTTAAAACCATTTTCTGAGTTTGATGACCCATCTCCAATTTTCTTAATTCCAGGCGCAGAGCCCATTTTTCCACCAAAGCCCACAAACATATTTCGCGTGGATTCTACCGCACCTTTCATTATTTGCGCCGCTTCTCTTCCACCCAACCAGGCAATGACATAATCCGGCATATAAACTTGCAAACTAAATGCAGACGTGACCACTGTGGTACAAATTCGTGCGTAGATCATAAGGATCCCCATAAAGCTCGCTAACCCTGTTAGTGAGTCCACCTGTACGTTGGCCATCGCCGGAACAATAAGGATATTCAGTAAGGTTCCAATAGCCACAACAACGAGGCTGGCAAAGAAAAAACCAAACACCATCAGGCCCGGACGAATCGCGGCATCGATAAGGAAGATATATCCATAGGTGGCTCTGCTACCTTTGTCCGACTCCGTTCCAATGTGTGTCCAGGCCCACAACGTTCCTGCGGTCGTTCCTATCAATACCGTTGCTAGCCAGGAGGTGCAGGCTGTAATCCAGTAAATCAGTGGAATAAATGGCAGGAAAATGGACAGTGAAAACCCAATACTTATTAGTAAAAAAAGAATGAAATACACAACCGGTGCAATCGCAGACAAAATGCCATTTGCTATATCGCCAGCACCCGTTAAAGAATTAATTACAATGGCGGCAGCATTTTTACCTGTAGCTCCACTTGCCAGCGCTTTGGCTGCCGTAAATGTTGCAAATACCACTTCGGCAGAAGTTAATGTGTAATCACCGACAGCTTTCATTTTTAATAACGGATTTACTTGCTGTCCAAAAGGATTACCACTGTCAGTCATAATGGATTGTATGACATAGTTTGTCGCTTTTTGTCCAAATGGCATTAGTTCTATTAAAGCGGAATTTGCTGAGTTTGTTTCTCCAGCCGAATCATTAAATCTGTGGTTAGCTGAACCGAGAGGAGGGGTATAGGTTGAGTTTTGTCGCTGCGCCGCGACAACCATGTTTATTTCTTTATTCAATCCCGTCACACCAATTTCCCCGATATTAGACATCCCGGAGACAAGGGGGCTTTTCTTTGCTACATCATTAACTTTATTATTTGCTGTGGCAAATGACTGATACCAGGCGCCCAGGACTATCCAGCCATTCTTTTTAAGATAATCATTCATTTCACTGCGAATTTTATTTTCATCATTAATGCCGGTAATCGCCCGGTTAATGGTGTTTTCATATTCCTGTGCTGCCTGGTAAATGATTTTCTCGGAATCGGGCAGCTTAGAGCCGTTGCCTTCCTGGTAGCTGCGGTACGCGCTGACATAGTTTTGTGCCGCTGCAGATAGTGTGGCGTTCATGGTTCTGAAGGCATTCAACTGAGCGGATTCCACCGGGGCTGTTGTCGCTGTGGTCTTAAATCCATACCAGGTTGTGTCATCTGAAGACTCGGGGATTCGCGCTGCGCCACACAGTGCGCTGCCGTTCGTGACACGAATTTCCCGCCCGTCCTCGGAGGTTTGTGTCCCCATTGGCGGGGTGCTGCTGGTGCCGTACTGGTGCATTTCTGCCTGTTCTGTATTGGTTGCCGCCTGACAGAGGTACATGCCAAAGATCCCCCGGGATGCGTCCACCGTCTGACCCGCGACGGGTTGAACGATCATCGACTGTCCGGCCATGATTGAGTCTGCTGCGCTGTCCACCAGGAGGTTTGCACTTCCCACACCCATGATGCTCGCCGTCCACAGAAATACCAGGTTGGAAATGGACCAGCCCGATGGAGTAGGGATGAGGGACATAAAACCCACAAGGGATGACACGGGCGCCATGACGGTGTTGCCATCACCGAATACGCGACCACGGTTCCCTGACAGCACGGTCGCGCGCAGGGCGATGGCCACAAACCAGACAAAGGCCATGCCGGAGACGATGCCGTTAAACACGCCATACAGCACGCCAATAAAACTGGCCGTGGCAGGCTGAAGCGGATTGTTTACCACATCACCAAAAACCATCACCATCATTTGTCGGGAGAGGTCTGTGGTACGGGTGGCGGCCGAGTTGATGGAATCAAAACCAATATTGTCGGCCAGTGCAGGCCATGACAACGCTGCCAGTGCAATGACCGGCAGCAATCTCAGAAGAAGTTTCATACGGTTTCCTGACGTCATATCCCCGGCAGGCCGGGGCAGGGAAAAAGGAACGGAGAATTACCAGCTCAGGATGGATGTCAGCCAGCGACCTGTTGCCCGCCATTCCTGGAAGGTGCCGAGATGGCCGGTCTGTAACTGCCACAGACGCAGCTGGCTTTTCAGGGCGCCACAAAAGAGCAGTGCACAGAAACCGGTCAGCGCAAACAACATGCTGCCGGCCCGCCACAGGATCAGGCTGTCGAGGGTGGTCGCGTTGACCAGCACGGCAAACAGTAACGCCAGGGTGAATATGGCTGCCGGGATAAACAGCAGTAACCACAGGCGTTTTCCGATTCTGAAACGTGCTGTCAGTTCCTCCCGATTACGGCCGCTTGCGCTCACCGCTTCATCAAAGGTCAGTTCCAGATTTTTCTCTTCACGATACCGGCGGCGGAGGTCTTTGACCTGTGCCATTTTTTTCGTGCCAGCATAGTTAAGGGTTCGCAGGACCCAGCGGACTTCAGGTAAAGGCAGAAGGAGACTGGCTGCCCGCCAGGAGTATTTTTTTGCCGTTCCCGGTTTCATTCGCGTGCCGCTCCTGTTGATACCTGTTGTAGTTTCTGCGCCATGCGCGGTTCGTAATAATCTGCGCCGGCAATGCTCAGTTGCTGGCCCGCCAGAATGGCGTTCTCCTGCAATTGCTGGCGAATACTGAGGAGCAGGGCATTCTGAAGACTCTGAATGCGGATGGATTCGCGAGCCAAGTTGTCGCCGTCCATCTCCTGCAGGTCCGTCAGATAATCGGTATTGGCATAGCGCCGGTTGACTTCAAATGCTTCAAACTCACGCTGGGACATCATTCCGGTTCGTCTGGCTTCGGGTGAGGCATTTTCATCGAACCAGGCTTTACTGGAGGGTGACTGCAGGGCTTCTGCCAGCACGTCCTTTGTCGCTTCACTGGGCTGACTGCCGGCAATCATGGCCAGTTGAGGTTGCTCTGCCGCACTCTGGATGGCTTCATGCTGCGTTGCCATGCCCAGATACTGTCGACCGGCATCAGTTTTGATTTCACCCTTTTTAAGGGTGCGCCCCACGCTTTTACGTACTGAGTTTTTCATGTACATCATGGCGGCATCGGTCTGTTCTGGCGTAAACGTCAGCTCAGGTGCCTTGTCCTCTTTGCCCGCCCCGGCCAGTACGGAGCGGAGCTGTTTGTCGCCCCCCGGCAGTTCTGATTCGCGTTTGCATAATTCTCCCCAGGCCTGAACATCCGACGCCGTGCAGTACTGGCTGTGAACATTGGCTGTGGCAAACAAGTCCTGCTCCGGTGCCGCTGCCTTGTTTTCCAGCACTTTTTTCACGGCCGTATTGCTCACGGCTTTGCCGCTGGACAATTTCCCCTGCTTAGAACCGGACTGACGGCTTATCTGTGCGGCCTGACCAGAGCCGGACTCACTGCAAATAGAAGCCGGTACGGTGTAACTGCGGCGGGCAGTTTCCAGATTTTGCGCCTGCTGTGCATAGGTGGCGAACTGCTGCATATTTTCTTTCGACTGCTGGATCATGGCCGCAATCTTGTCATTTCCGGAACTGACCGCACCGCCCAGCTCGCGGGTGGTGGTCAGTATGCCGGACAGGGTGCCGTTCGCGGTGCTCAGCTGCGGCACGACCTGAGTGGTGATGGGGATACTGCTGTTGACGTTGACCGTGTAGGCCAGAGCCCTGACGGCAGGCAGCATCAGGCTGCCCACACAGGCCGCAAGTAACAATTTTCGCATAGGAATACCTGTATCAGATGTGGAGGCCACGCGAGGCAATCAGCTCGGTGGCCAGTCTGTTAATGATGTTGGTGTGGTCGGACTCACGCGCTTCTTTCTTGCGCAGCGCGATAAGCCGGGACGCACTGCCCGATGGGAAATGCTCCGCGAGAATTTCCCGGGCGGTACGCCCGTCAAGTAGGTCATAAATCTGATCACGCAAGGCGGCATCTTCCGGGGTAGAGTTCAGTGCCCAGAGCTCTTTCGGGCCGAGGGTATTTTTCAGTATCTGTACCATCCTGCCCGTCTTCAGACGGAAACACGCCAGGAACGCAGTTCCGCTCCCGTCGGGTGCTGCGCCACTTCCCAGTCTGCGGAAGGCCTCTGCAGTATGCAGGGGCACACCAAAATGTTCCGTCAGCAACGGCAGGTCTTCGTGGGATACCTGCATCAGGTACAGGGAGTTGGCTGATTTCAGGATGGACGCCGGGAAATGGTTCAGGTACTGCGAGCTCAGCACGGTACGGATAAAGAACTTTCGGTTCTCCAGGTCCTGTGTCTCCAGTTTTTCCATGATGAACGGAATGTCTTTAACATTGTGCAGCTCGTCATAGATTTTGGTTTTTACCTCCTGTGCCAGTTGGGTTAGCCGGTCGTGGTGAAAAGGGTGGTAAACCGGCGTCAGCAGGTCCATCAGTTCGTTACGGTACTGCGGCAGCTCAAAGTGCCCGGCCGCAATCTGTCCTGCAAACAGGTACATGAGTCCGGTGCGCAGCTGGCCGGCCCGGGTTTTCCCTCCCACCACGTTATTCAGATCAATGGCGATGACGCGCGTGTTCGGGTTCAGCTCAAAGGCAGTGCGACCAGCAAGCATTTTGTATGACCGCAGCGCATCTGACAGGCAGCGGCTGATATAGGAAAGCAATGTTTCATCGCTGCCCTTGCGGGTGATTGTGCCGTATTCGGTGCGGATATCCTGACTGTTCAACTGTGCCTGCAGGTCACTGAGCTCCGGCATTGCCTGATAGTGCGCACGGGTGGCTGCCTGAATTTCGCCGCGTTTAAACAGCAGGTCACGGACCTCATACCACGACGCCACCGCCCACCACGCCGCATCAAATTCGCTATTGAGGCCGGTCTTCTCGAGTGCTTCATCTACCCCCGGCTCTACCGACGGGGCATAGCGTATTGGGGTCACCTCGGCATTATTTTTAAAGGCAATGTCGATAACTTTGCTCAGTATCTGCCGGCAGTCCTGTGCATTGGGCGGCATACCCGTTTCCGGATCGATGCACAGTGTTTCACAGATATTGAGCTGGTATTCCTTCTCCGGTGTCAGCGGATAACGGGCACCGAGCTGGACGTCAAACGGGTTTTTACAGAACTCCCGGCTGTTCTGCAGAACCACCCCGACCACTTCGTCCTGTCGACTGGGGGGCAGGGCATCACGGATGAGCCGGATAAGCCCCTGCGCTGAAAAGCCTTTGTCCACATAGGACAGGTAGGGCAACTGGTTCTGACCAGAAAACAAAATGGCCTCACTAAGTGCGCCCAGCATCACCGACTTCCCGGTTCCTGGCTCGCCGGCGACCACTTCGGTAAATTTGGTCTGCAGGCTGCTGGCCAGACGAACCGGGATAGGCTTGCCGTCGGTGCTGCTGAAGACGATGCTGGCATCATCATCCCATGGAGTGGCCGGACGCTGTAGCGGCAGCAGTGCAAGGGCCGCTGACAGCGGCGGGAAGAGCAGGGACGTAATGCTGAGTGCATTGGAGCCGGCAAGGGTTGCCACCCAGGCACGCAGCGGATCTCCGAACGTGCTGGTCACTTCACAAATTCCCCAGGACTCCAGCCCTTTTTTCAGCAGGGTGCGGTTCCGCTTCACTTCTTCCGTGGTTCGCCCCCAGGTGCTGGCGCTGATCGCCAGGCCACAGACGGGATCGCTCTGGTGCGTGCCTTCCAGCCACAGTACCGATTCATAAATTCGTCGTAATGGTGGAGCCAGAGCCGCCAGACTGAGTGCCATACGCTTACCGCCGAGAATATTTAACCCACCGGGCATGATGTCCATACGCACCCGCCAGGGTAATTTCGGGCTGACTTTGGCAAACAACTGGCTGAAGGTTTCTGGTTTCTGTGGTCCCAGAGATAACGCCAGGGAGGCGTGCCAGTACCCGTCGAGATGTATAAGGTTACCGACAGGCTCCGGTTCGCTGTTAAACAGCTGATAGTTCAGGTGAGGCGCCAGCAGACAGGAGTGGTCGTCGCCTTTTGGCAGGCCGTGTGGCCAGCTGATATCCCCGGGGAGGAACGGACGCCAGTCGGGTGATGTGCTTTCGCGTTCGATTTGCTGACGCAGATGGCCACCAAACTCATGTGCCGTCATCAGGCGGATACGCGTGCTGAAATCTCCACGAGCCAGCTGGTTTTCAAGGGTGGTGACAAAGGCATCGTGACGGATCTTCAACCCTTCCAGAGCCTGAAATTCCGGGTTCTGACCAAACCGCGCACCCGGCGCCTTTTTAAGCAGTTCCTCGCGGCGTTTCTCTTCATCACGAATTTCGGTGGTGCTCAGGGCGCTACGGGCGGTGTACACCACCAGGAATGCCCGCTCGCGAGCCACAAACGGAGCCAGCTTCTCCATACGTTCTTCAAGAATGTCTGACAGGTCGAGGCCCATACGCTTCAGGCCGCGGAACTGGTGTGCAAGCAGGCGGCGTAACTCTTCACGTCCCTTTTCCGGGTCACGTTCAAAGATAAAGCTGGTTTTATGCCCCACCTCCTGAAACTCACTGCTCAGGATGGTGTGCAGTCGTGAAATGTAGGCGGAGAACAAAGCCGGGTCGCGGCGCTCTTCTTCGGTCACGGCTTCCTGCTCGTTAAACTGGCAATAACTCCCCTCAATCTCAAATACGCTGGCGTAATGACCCTCTTTCGTGACGAAAATGTAAGGGGACGTCATGTCCGGACGGCGTTTGCGGTCATCGTCTGTCAGGCCGATGGTGGTACGTAAATCACAGTAGCGGGTGAAGTCCTGACCCAGTGCGTAACGTGACGCCCAGGCAATGGCACTCTCCACCCCTTCCAGGGCGGTGATTAATGGGTTTTTCATGGCGTATTCTCGTCAGTTCTGGCTGTGGTACTGCTTCAGTCTGTCAGACCAGGTATCCGGGGAGGGTCCTGTGAGTGCGGGATGGTTCAGCAGCGTGGGGTTCACGATCAGCACCATCTGGCGCAGACGTTGCTGGAGGTCTTCACGGATAAGCAGGCTGGCCTGCATCAGTGCCTGTCCAAATTCCCCGGGGTGACTGGTGCCCCAGAAGGCTTCCGTTTCCTTGCGGTGGCCGGTGAGCCAGTTCAGGATTTGCGCTGCCCCTTCTTTCTGGCGTGCATTTCCCTGCGTACGGGCAATGATGACCGCCCGCAGCAGCAGACTGACATCAGCGGCCGCAAGCTCAGGCAGATACACCATCACGCCGTCATTGGCCCCCAGAGTGTTCAGTCGGTGGCTGAAATGACAGACAGGGCAACTCACGCCCAGATTTTCATCGGCATGGTTTTCCGGATTGTCATCGCGAAAAATTAATGTGTTCGCATTATGCACACACCCGCAGGAATCACAGCGGCCCGCAGTCAGTTCGCGAGCTCGCTGGCACAACGCCGGTGGATGGGCCTCGCTTTCATGCCCCCATACTTGCTGTTCGGTACTGAAGGTCTGGTATCGGTGCGGGACGGTCAGTCGAACCATTTCCGTGCTGTTTTGTCGCCAGCGGCGCAGGGATTTTTGCAGTGTTGCCCGGACCGTTTCCCTGACATCCGACGGCGGCAACGTCAGGCGTTCGAGATGGTCACACAGGCTGTCGACGGGCAGGAGATACACGTCGCAGTCATAGCCATTTTCGTGGGCCACCTTCCCGCAGTGATAAAACAGCGATTCCAGCGGTGCCAGCAGTGCGGTACAGGCGGCATTCTGAGGTTCGTCCCAGCTCAGTATTGGGTCATTGAGGTCTTCCGTGCAGGGGGCCAGTGTGACGGGCCAGCGCAGCAGAATTTGACGTAAGAATACGCTCATTACTTATCCTGCCCCGGTGTAAAGACACCGATTTCCGCCACCACGCGCCCCTGCTCCTCGAGCGGAACCTTGAAGCCCATTCCGATATGGTCAGCAACAGCGCGCAGTACCTGGTTTGTGACATCCGTTTCCCGACGCGAGCCCTTTTCGGCCGCGAAGATCAGGTCATGTTTTTCTGAATGGTAAATGACAATTTCCATGGGCACTCCCGGAATAATGATGAATAACCGGCGGCAAAGCCGCCGGGACGACAGGGGATATCAGAGGTCTACCGGGTTGAGTTGCAGGGTTGACTGACCTTTTTTAATGAACTGGTCGATGGCGATCAGGATGCAACCGGCACCCAGTGGGGTGAGGATCCAGCTCCAGGTGATTTGTGGGTTTTTCTTTTTGGCCACCCACAATACGATGCCGATAATCACCAGACCGACCCCGCCAAATTTGGCGAATTTCACCAGGCTGTTAGTCGAGCCATCGGCACCCTTCGCGACGTTGTCGAGCATTCCGAAAATACCGTCATCAGCATGAGCCGGTAAGGTGACCGAGCCGAGCATCGCAGTGAGCGCCAGAGTGATACGGGTGTGCAGGGTGCTCATGGTCAGCCAGACACGAACCCACAGACGAACAGAAACGGACAGAATGAAATTACGCATGTTTACTACTCCATTGTTTTAAACATTAATTCCAGGCCAGACCCAGAGTTTTTTGCAGTGCATCAAGTAATTGGGGATTGCAGAGCAGCAGGATGCCGGTGATACCCATCACCATGCCCGTGCCGATATCCTGCCTGGCGGTCAGGCCGGTATGGCCATCCACCAGGGCACGACGGGCCCTGACAACGCCCATGTAAAAGAACAGTGCGCCGACCGCACGCAGCAGGGTGAGAACGGCATCGACTGACAGCTTCGCGTACCCGAGAGAGTCCGGGGCATAGGCGATGGCATCAAACGACACATCTCCGAACCCCAGCGTGTGGGCGGCCTTGTTCATCATTTGCTGAAGGGCAATCAGTGCCGACCCGGTGACGACGGCGACGACCACTTTCATGCCGCTGACCGGTTTACCGGACCGGCTGCGGATAACCGTGGAAACGAGGGCGATGATGCACCCCCCCAGACCGACAAACACGCCCAGCGCGAGGATCAGGTTGATCCCGCTGGTTTTCAGCCCTCCGGCCACATTGACGAGTATCTGTACGACGTCCATCAGCCCCCCTGACGTATCACGCCACGACTGGTCCTGACTTCACGACGGGTGGCGTCAATGGCATCAATCCGCATCCCGTTCAGGGTGTCGCCCGGATAGACGGCCCAGGTGCTTTTGCCGTCAGACAGCCAGGCCATACCCGGATATACCGAGTTGATCCGCCAGCCGGTTACGCCAGAACGGTGTGCTGTTGTGGTACGGGCCGGGGTGCTTCTGGCCACCGATTTATGGGGGGTGGCTTTACGCACGGGAGCGGCCGGGCTGACAGGTGGACGCGGCATCTGCTCCAGCGCTTTGATGCGGGCTTCCAGTGCGTCAATGCGCTTATCGCTGTTGTCCTGGCGCCCAGACAGGCTGGTCACTGACGCTTCCAGCTCCCTGTTGCTCTCCGCTGCCGGCTCCGGCGGTACCGGGACCGTTTCGGCGGGAGGGGCGACATCAGGTATCACGGACGGGGGCGGTGTCAGAGGTTCTGCCGGCGCGAGGGTTTCCTCATGTTGTACCGGCTCGTCCACGAACTGGCTCTGAGGAGTCGGTTCTGGCCATAAGGCATAAACCAGCAGGGCGATGATAGCCGCTGATCCGCCCAGCACTGTGGGCAGGTCGTAGCCGAGGATCTGACGTTTCGGCTTTTCCGTTCGTGCGGGTGAGACACGTTCCTGCGCACTGACTGTCGGCTCCGGAATATCTTCAGGCAAAGGGGGGGCCGCCGGCTCAGGGCCGGTATCAAAAAATGGCTTACTCATGGGAAGTCCTTAGCGTTGAATGGGTGCCGTTGCGGCAGCCCGAGTCACGTTGTCACTGGTTTTCACGGCGGTCATAAAGAGCAGGGCCACCGTCTGGCCCCGGTAGACCAGTACCTGTTTCACCGGCAGACGCTGTGCATCGCTGGCAATCACCTGACCTGCCTGTTGTGCTGCACCGCCCACGATGGTTCCGGCCACCGCTTTGGCGTCCGGCATCCCCGTGCGGGCTTCGATGTTGTCATAGCCATTACTCAGGATCTGTGTGTTGGCGCTGGCATACAGTTGCCCCGCCAGTCCGAGCCCTGAAGCGATGGCCGGCAGGATGATGCGGGTGGCATAACGGTTGTTAACGTCGCTGGCGACCGAGGACTGCAGGGTGTCGGGCATGGCGGCCCACACATCCACATTCCAGGTGTCACCCTGCCATTCCATGCGGTTGAAGTTGATGGCCACACCGTCACCGGCGAGCTGCACGCCGTTGGCCAGTAACGTCGCCCCGGCATACGGACCGGACGGAATACGCGCCAGCACCTGTGAGCGGGTATTATCCGAGTCAACGGCGGTTTCGATCACACCCCCGGGGCGACTGCCGGCAGGGATAAGGACCTGCGCGGCGACGGTGGCCAGCGCGCCAGCTTCGCCTGCTGCTGTCTGCGGTGACAGGCTGTCGGTCCAGGCGGCCCACACGTTGCCTTTTGTTTCCGTTCCGCCCGCCTGTCCGGATTGGCCGGTCGCACTTCCCCCTGCCACACTGGCCAGCTGACCGGTGGCCGGTTTGCGCTGCTCCATCAGTTCCGTCAGCAGATTTTCTAGTGCCTTCTTCTTGTCCGGGTCCATCGCAGGTTGTTGCACATAGTTCACCTGCTGGACGGTCTGCACCGGCTCAGGTGGAGGAGGGGGCGGTGGTGTCATGATGGGCTCTTCTCGCGCTCCGCCTGTACCGACTGACGCAATAAAACTGGCGTTTTCCTGATGTGCCTGATTTGCGCCATCCTCATTGTTTGCCCGCAGCACCTTGCTGTACTGCGGGCTTTCCGGGGTGACGGTACCGGTGCCGTTGGCCGCTTTATCGACCGAAATTTTCGATGCCTGCTCAGGCGGAGCACTCAGCCAGGTTGCCAGCAGGAACCCGCCGGCAATGACTGCAAAGGCCAGGCCACCGATGACCAGTCCGGTTTTTTTTACGTCCCGGCCGACGTCTTTTTCAGCGTCCATAGTTACTCCAGAGAAATGCCCAGCCAGACGGTTTTACCGGCCACAGAAAAGGCCAGCTCCGGTGCCAGAGGCAGTTTGTATAAAATCGTGCCGTCGCCGGACGCTTGGGTGAGTTCAAACTGATCGCGCAGTTCACTGCGGGTGCGGACATACAAATCGTCACCCATCTGCCAGACCTGCGTGGAAGGCACATCGCCCTGCGTCTTCAGACGCTTTGCACTGGCAGGGGGTACGCCATCGAGAAAGGCCTGCAGTGTCGGATTGTTCAGGTCAATTTTCGCCTGACCAGAGGGCATGACGCGGGCTGCGGGACCCCGTTGTGGAATGCGCAGATCCAAGCGACTGTCGATGATGCGCGAGGCAGAAGCATTGTCAGGCTCACCGCTCATGGCATTGATGATCACCGGTACCGCCAGCCCTTTCAGATACACCGTGATGTTGCCCTTGTCGTACTGGCGCAGGGCCTGCACGGTCATCAGGCTGCTCTCAGGGATAAAGGTGACATTGAAACCTTTCTCATTACTGTTATAAGGCGGGACGGATATCGGCCAGGGGGCGCCGGTATTGTCAGTAAACATCACCGTGCTGCCCTGATTGATAGCCGTTCGAACCACCGGAAGTGAGCCGCCCGGGGACAGATTCACGGTCTGGGTTGAGATGCGCGGGACCACGTCTGCCGCCTGCCAGGCTCGTCCCCTCGCCCCTTCATCAATGGCCTCGTGTACACCCTCCAGTTCGGTACGGCTGAGGGGGGCAACCTGACCTTTTGCCCAGGCTTCTGCTTCAGACGGTGAAGGCGGTGGCGGAGACTGGCGCAGGGGGGCAGTTATGTCGTTGCCCGCCTGTGGTGCCGGTGCCGTGGGTTGTGTTGCGGGTTGTGCAGGCGCGGGCGCTGCCGGCAGGGCCGCCGTGGGGTTCTGGCCTGAGCTGGCGGTACGGGCCGGTTCCCAGTCCGCTGAGCAAACAGTAAAGGCAGGCAGCAGGAGTGCCACCGCCATCAGGGAGTGTCTGAACATAATGTTTATCCTGTGAAAACGAACTAACGGGCGTCGCGGGTGACGATAGAGGAGACTTCAATGCCTTCCGGCTTCTGGCTGACGTCGGCACGCTGGACACGGACCGTAAAGATAAAGTTCTGCGCCGGCAGACTGCGGTTCTGTCCATCCAGACTTAACGTGACCGGATACTGGATTTCCCATATGTAGGGCCCGTCCCCCAGTCGCCCGCGCCGTTGTATGACCCCTTTACGGGTGACGTTAGCCGACATCAGCATTTTCTGGTCTTTCACCGCCGTAAACAGGTTAGAACTGGTCAGGGCGGTGTAGTAACTGGCAAAGCCGCCTTCTGAAAACTTCTGCTGCAAACCGCTTATCTGCGTGCGGTAATTGCGGAAGTCGAGCTGGAAGGCATCCCGTATCAGCTTGTCACCAAAGGCGACGACTTCATCATCCCGGTAGGCCGGCTCTGAGGTTGGCACCTGACGCAGGATGCTGCCGTTATGTGTGGCGAAGTATTTCACCGGCGGATGTGCGACCTGCCAGGCGAGCCAGCCCGTCAGGGGCATCTGCAGCAGACACAGTGCGCTGGCAACCAGTGCTACGGACAGTGAGCGCCGGGCAAATCCGGCATTTAACTGATTCTGTTGTTGCAGCTCCAGTGCCGCCAGAAATGGGTTAGGTGTGTTTTCGTTCGTGGAAGAGGCCTCCACCAGGGAGGCTTTATTTTTGTCCATGTCAGTTTCTTCAGTTCAGGGAAATAAACGAGCCGCCGGGACTACCGGAAGCCTGACTGACCGGCGCGGTTCGTGCCGGCACAGTGGGTCCTGTCTGCACGCGGTATGACGAGAGTTTGGCCGTGGGCAGATTGCCCCACGGGTCAATCGTTGACGGGACATAGTCGTTAATTTTATCGCGCGCGGTCTTACAGATTTTCTGGCCAATCTGGTTGAGCACGTTCGTTAAATTCGGGAACGTCGGGGCGGTGATGGTGGTCGAGATGTTCCCGAGACAATCACCCAGCGACGTCGAGACTGTCTGCTGGCGTTTTGCCCAGGCATCGGCCGCCGCTTTTGCCCGGTTGTATCCTGCTTCACTTCCCACCTGCGCGGCGGTCGCTGCACGACAGGAGGCTGCATCCGCAACCGGGCTTAACGTCAGAACGAGTGTCGTTATCAATAATTTATTCATGGAGTCCTCACATTGGCTGATGTTGCATGGCCGGCTTAGCCTGCTGACGCGGTTGTGGGGCAGCCTCTTCCGCTTTAGGTGGCGTGTATGCCTGCGTGAACCCCAGTTTGCTGTGCAGTGCCGGCGGGATCTTTTCCGGGCTGACCAGTGGCACGGCAAATTTCGGCGCGTCCTTCCCGGTGAGCTGGAACGCAAAGGTGTCGTAATTCACCTCGGTACCTTTGAGCTTATTAACAGGCGACGCGTGGCCTATTGCGTGCAGCGAGCCGTCATCGCGCACGTTATTGAGCGCCAGAAAACGGTCCCCCTCTGATGTCGTACACAACCGGCCAAGGACATGACGCAGTTCATTTTCATGACGGACAACACCCTGCAGGTAGTCGCCGTGGCCTTTCACCAAGTGGGCCAGCACCTGTCCGTCGGCATCGAACGCCTGCATAACCAGTGAGCCAGCGGCTTTCGATTGCACTGGAACCGGCGTATTGGCTGGCGCCTGCTCCGGGGCGGGCTGTCCTTTACCGTCAGGGCCGGTATAGAGCAGGCTGTGTCCCTGAGCGGGCGGTGTGGCGAGTGTCAGATTGCCCTGCTGCATGACCTGCGCCTGAACCTGCCAGAAAGCGTTACCGTCATAAGCGGCCAGCTGGGCTGGGGCGACCTTATCCGGATTGTCGGTCAGTAACTGGTTATTGACGGCGGGGGTGATATTCCACTGATTACGGTGGGTTTCGTGTGGCATAAACCCCGTCACCACGCCGTCCGCATTTTTGACCGGCACGTTAACAGTCACCGCTGTTTTCCCTTTGAACTGCAGCTTAACCAGATCGCCGGGCTGTTTTCCGCTGTCAATCAGTGCCTGCTCCAGCTCCACGCCCCAGAAGGTTTTCGCTCCCTGCTTCGTCCGCAAAGTCACGAAATAACTCGGCGTGTTTTTCTCATTGAACTGGTAGGGTGCCGGGCCGGCATCCATCAGTTTTCCGGTCAGGCCAGCACGCAGAGTCTCACGCTCGATGACGCTCATCGGCTGTACAGGCTTCTGCGTTTCAGCTGCATCAGGTGCAGCTGCGGGGGGCTTGGCTGACGGGACGGCAGTCGGTTGTGCAGGTGCGTTCTGTGCTGCCGTCGACGGTGATGGGGTCACGTCACTGACCGGTGCCTGCTCAGGCTGCGTCATGGTCATGCCATTTTCTGGTACTTTTTGTTCATTCCGGCTGGCCATCAGGGCTTCAAACTGAGCTCGTTGCTCCGGATTCTTAAGGTGGATCTCAATGTTATGGTCGGCTATCAGCGTCAGTGTTTTGGTGATGAACTCCGGCGAGCCGGTGACTTCGACCGCGCCCCGGTTGTTTGCCCGGGCAGATAACAGGGCAGCAAGGATCATGCGGTCATTCTCGCTGGCTTCCGGGGAGGCCATGACAATGCGGTCCCCGTAATCCCTGAAAGCGTCCTTACCCTCAAGCGCATACACCCAAGTGTTACCATCCTGACGGCTGGTCAGTCCCTGCAGCAATTCATCCAGATCGATGCGGGCGACGGTGGGTGCTTCGGTGTCCGGTGAAACATCACCAGGCAGGCGACCAAACGTGAAGGCAAATCCATTTTCGGGTGCGGCCAGCTCATCTGCAGGCTTCGTGGCCATGGCATCCGGGCCGGGCTGTTCAACCGCAGGCTGTGCGGCGTTGGCTTCCGGTACCGGTTGTTCAGTCACCGGCTGTGCGGCGTTGGCTTCCGGTACCGGTTGTTCAGTCACCGGCTGCGTGGCGTTGGTTTCCGGAACCGGTTGTTCAATCACCGGCTGCACGGCATTGGCTTCCGGCCCGGTCTGTTCAACCGCAGGTTGTGCGGCGTTGGCTTCCGGCACCGGCTGCTCAGTCGCTGGCTGAGTAAGGGTGACTTCCGGGACCGGCGATGTCTTCAGATCATCGTTTTGTGTCCCGGCCAGATACTCATGGTAAATATCTTCTTCCACTGTGGTGGTTTTATCGGAATCAGGCATGGATAGGTTTTCCTGTAAAAATGAGTCACGCCAGCCAGGAATGAGTGGATCCAGAACAGGTGCCAGCTGGTCCCTGACGGCATCCAGCCCCCGTGACGCGTGAATATCGTTAAAGTCACTGAAGGAAGCGGTTTCGGCAAAAGCCTGGGCACGTTCACTGTCGGTAAAAACTGGAATGACGTACACGCCACCGATATTGCGCGCGGCTTCTTCTGCCTTCAGCAGGCCTTTGTTGTCCTTACGGGTAAAGTCGTCTTCTCCCAGAATGATGTGCGGGACATCGGGATATGCCTCTTTGAGTTTCTGTGACACTGTCACCATGTTTCCGGCATCCACCGTCATCACCACGGGCAGGCCGGTGGCCATATTCAGACTGGCGGCCGTGGCATAACCTTCTGCGTAAAGCACCGGCCCCCCCGGATTCAGCACGCCACCCACCACAAAGAAGTTGCCGCTCTTCTCGGCGTCTTTCTTGAGATTCTTTTTGCCGTCCGGATCGATGTACTGCAGAGAACGAATATTGCCGTGAGTATTGCTCAGGGGGATAACCAGATTGCCGTACTTATCCTGTCTGACGCCGTCGGTGGCCGGGACACCTTTTCTGACCAGATAGCGATGGTCATCGGCCGGTGCGGGCATTTTTTCCCACTGGCGGGTCAGGTTTTTGCCCATCCTGTCGAAGTCTGCCAGCTCTTTTTGTTCCCGATCCCAGCGCTTTTGCGCCTGAAGGGCTTTCTGGCGTATCGCGTCGGCAGGGTCCCAGGTGAAACTGCCGGTCGAGGTCCAGTTCACCTTACCTTCGCTGGCACGGTGGTTCTGAAACCAGCCCGCCGGGCGACCATCGAGATAGCCCCGATACACTCCGGACTGCTTTCCGTTTGTATCGTCTTTTGTGGGAACCCGATGAAGTTTGCCATCCATGAGGGGAAGGTCGTTGAGGACGAAATCGGCGTCTTCCAGAACTTTAGCGAACTCCTCCTGGGGAGACAGGTCGGTTCCCACGGTGACGGTATTGCCGGCGACGGTGCTTTCCGGCAACCACGCCTTAATGCGTTCCAGGTCAGCGCCATCTTTCGCAAACCAGAGTTTTTGTGAGCGATCATATTCAAGAGCGTTCTCACCGTTTGCCAGCTTTCCTGCTGCCCGGAGGGCCACAGTTCGGTTATCCGGCAGAATGGTGAGATACGTACGTTTTTGCATGACGACCTCCGTTATTCATAGAACTTGCGATACCACCACGGGCGACCGGACAGACGCTGGCCACGCAGGCGGTAGATAAGACGCTGCCAGAGCACCGTCAGGGTGAAACCAAAAATGGAGATGACTTTAAAGAAGGCGATAAGGGCCGTGACTATCCACAGCGTCATCGTTTCGGGCCACTGAAACCAGGCCAAATAGAGCGAAAACATCAGCACCGGAATGCCAAAGACTTCCAGGCGCCGGCCTGCATCCCGCCATGGGCAGATATTCATGTAGTTGCTTCCCTCCGTGCTATTTCCCGTTCGCTTATCACTGTCAGTAACTCCCGGCGGTCAATGCGTGATTCACGATACAAACGCCAGGCGATGTCACTCATGCGGCGTCCTAGTCCTGTCAGATGGTTATCAATCCAGTCTCGCCACTGGGTGTAAGGCAGTTTCCCCAGTTCATGACGGACGTGGTCGTCAAACACCAGATACTCACGAACCGCCTGACGTTTGCCGTCAGTGGTACGCAGCAGCCGCTGGGCTATGACGTACTGCAGGTTGCTCAGCAGGTTGCCGGCCATGGCTTCACGTTGCCCTTCCGGAACCAGCATCAGCGCGCGGGGAATGGTTTCCCCGGGTGAGTTGGTGTGCATGGTGGATAAACACAGGTGACCGGACTGGCCATTCATCACGGCACCACTGAGTGTTTCCGGGTCCCTGATTTCGCCCACGCCGATAACGCCAGGCGCACGACGCAGGGTCAGGCGCAGGTGTTCGGCAAATGTCGGGATGTCGCGGCCAATTTCGGACTGCTCCGGCATCAGTACGGCGCCGGGGAAATTGAGCAGAAACTCAATGGGATCTTCTGCGGTCACGATTTTTCGGTCCGGGTCATTCAGGGCGCAGTACTGATAAATCGCCGCCAGCAGAGTCGATTTGCCGGAGCCGGTTTCACCCACCACCAGGCCGATACCCTTGTGAGGCAGCAGGGCGGGAAACAAATCGGGTTCTAGGCCCAGCGATTCCAGTGCCGGTATCACGGTCGGAATGGTTCGCAGGGTCAGGGCCGGTACCGTGTCGTAATCCCCGATGGTGGCCTGCACGAAGTTGCAGCGAAAACGCAGACGTTCCCCGCGCGCCAGTCCGTGTCGCTGTGCCATATCGCCGGTCAGCTGCAGGGTGCGGTCGATACCCCGACCGGCCTTCAGCTCTCCTTTGATCTGCTCAGAAAACACTTCATCCATCAGGCGTTGTAACTGAGGAGGTTCGACACGGAAGACACTGGCTCTGACCTTGCGGCCATACACATCCACAACCAGTGGTCCGCCGCCCTGAATAAAGATGTCTGACACATTGTTTCGGGAGCAATGGACCAGGAACTGACAGAGCGTTTCGCTGTTCAGCCCGCCGTGTGAATGAAAATCGAAGGATTTAAATGTCACTGGCTCTCCTTACGTACCGAGGGTTTCCAGGCTTTTTTATCCAGCACGAAACCACTGTGTTTCTGGATTTGTTTCACCTTGTCTCCGAGCATCAGTTCGTCTTGCGTACCGGTCACTGTCTGCTGAGATTCCTTCACATCTGGTGCGGCGATCATGCCCTGCTGGAGTAGGGTCGAATAACGCAGCATCCCGGTGTAATCCCGCGTCAGGCGGTTGAAGTTGGACTCCAGCGTGCGGTCGGCACTTTGCCGTCCTTCATCCCAGCCGGTTCGGATAGCGGCCTGCCAGACGTCACGCTCTTTGCTGTTTTTCGGGATAACACCCGGGTCCGGTCTTTCAGGTTGCACTGCAAGGCCAGTCAGCAGCCAGGCGCGCCAGCCCGGCGGGTTACTGACAAAACGAGCCGGAGACAGGATGTTATAGGTGCGGTATGCCGTGCGTATCTGGTCTGGCGTGATGTGGGCGGTGTCTTTCGCGGTCACAATCACCGGAGGCAAATAACCCTGACGGCTGATGAGTGGGCGAAAGTCATAGATTCGGCTGAGCACATCGTCCCGGTTAACCAGAGCCTGACGAAGCTCGAATGCCCGCTGTGCTTTTCCCCCCTGGAAACCGACGGTGTGTCCGGCATCATTAATCATCTGCCATTCTGTTTCGCTCAGCCCGTTGAAATCATTTTTCTCAGGATTGAGATAGGCAGAGATATCCGGGGGCGCCTCTGCTGCCAGACCCGGCAGGGCAACGCCGAGCAGAATGGCGACTAACAGATAACGCTTCATACGGTGCGATCCCCTTTATCCGGCAGAGAAAAATGCAGGCGCAGCTCAATACCCTTCTGGCTGAGCGTGGCGCGCCAGCCTGTCTGTACCCGTATCAAATCCAGTACCTGGTTAAAGGTCATGTCCGTCACGTAAACATTGACGGGTAAGGGCAGGCGTGTGCCGGAATACACCAGGCGATACCCCCGTTGTCTGGCCAGTGTGTTAAGCAACTCCACGGCATCGCCATCCCACGCCAGCGTGATCCGCTGGCTGTTTGCCGTGATTTGACCCGGCACGGTGGGGGACATCTGATTAATCACCCCAGCCTGATGCAACCGGTACATGTCAGTCTGGCGTTCCTGGGTGGCTTGTTGTAGTGCGTCGGGAGTGGAGGTCAGGCTGCTGACGGGTACCGACTGACAGCCAGCAAGCAGCGGCAACAGCGCCGTGAGTACGTGTCGTTTCATGGTGAAATCCGTGAAATAGTGAGAGATGCCGGCGCGCAGGCCAGCGCTGTGATGAACAGGAGCGAAAGAGTGGTTTAGCGGGTATCTGTTACGCAGAGAGGGTCTGGATCCCCGTCGCGGTCAGTAATCCAGGTAGACTTTTATACAGGAGCATTCCCCTTGTATCTGTCCCGGAGAAATAACCGGACAGTTTCGGTCTGTACGAGGCGTATAGCCGATATAGTCTTCCGATTTACGCGCACTCATGGAGGTATAGCGACAGTAGTAACCCGGTTTACCCGACTGAGGTTTTGCCCATGCACCATTCTGACAGGAAAGAATGCCGCCAGCGTTATCCACGGCGACCAGACCCGTTTCCGCACACCTAGCGCCCGCTGTTCCCTGGCCGTTAATCTTTATAAATTCCCCCATCGTGGCCCGGCCGTTTGTCTGAAGGGTGCCCTGTGCCACAATGGGGCCGTTAGACTGTATTGAGCCTGCCTGAACCTGCCCGCCGGTATATATGCCTTTGTCTCCATAGCTTCGGATCCACTGGCTGTCGGTCATATACAGACCACCTCCGTGCTTTTCACTGTACCAGCCCGCATCTCCCGTGGTTCTGTACCAGCCGCCGGTATAGGTTTCCCCGGCGGTGCGGGTGGTTTGTGCATTCAGGTTGTTGGCTGTGACGGTCGGTGCCGACACACTGCCGGAGAACGCACCATTCTGGCCGGTGACATTTCCTGTGAATCCCCCGTTCTGAGCATTCACGTTTCCGGAGAAATTCCCCGTCTGCACATTCAGGGTGCCCGTGTTGTTCAGGTTATTCCCGTTCATATCGATGGCCGCGTGCATCCGGTTCAGTTCCGGTCGGCTCGTAATGGCATAGCGATACAGGCGGTCACTTTCCTGATCATCTGTGCCGAGGACATCCGAGGATAAGTAGCTGGCCAGTCGACCCACTTCACCGGTCAGGCCGTAACTGGCCAGGTTGAATTTCCAGGTTGCGCCTTCTGCCTGATTGGCGGTCGGGATATACCCGCCGGAGCCTTTCATGGTCTGGGAGATAAAGCGCATGCCTTTATAAGGGATCGCAGTGCCGCCCCGTGTAAAGACGAAAGCCATCAATTTTTGCGTCGCTTTTGGGTTACGTGTGATCGCCACTTCAAAGGTCTGTGAGGCCGAGTTTCTCAGCGAAAAGCCATCAGGCAGATATCCCCCTTGTTGTAACTGCGCCCCAGTGAGCTTCACGGTACCGCCACCGGAAACCTGACCGACCAGCGCGTCCCGGTTATCGCGTATGTAGCTTTTGGCCGCTGCGGAGATGGCATCCATGTGGCTGGCCTGTACTGTCCACTCCAGTTCATCGACATACTGGCTGTAACGGTTGAGGCCATAAATACTGGCAAACATCACCACAACCAGCGTAATGGCCACTTCAATACTGAGAATGCCGCGATGGATTTTTTTCGTTTTCATAAAACTTCCTGTAGCGAGATGAACGCCGGCAGTGCGGCGAACAGGCAAAGGAACGGACCAAACGGCAGATAGCGTTGTCTCCAGGCGGCCGGCAGCGCAATCAGTAACGCCAGGAGCGTGACCGACAGGACATCCTGCAGCGGATACCACATCACCAGAGCCGTTATCAGCCAGATATCCCCGAGGCCAAACATTTCATACCCGGTGAACCTACCGGCAATCTGGCGTATCAACAGCAGCGGGAAAAACAGGCACAAGCCTTCTGCCACTAACTGACTGGCTCCCCGGTCAGGCAGGAGCACCAGGGAAAACACAGCACCGGTAACGGCCATCGGTGCGGTGAACGCAAACGGCAACCAGAAGCGGGCCAGATCTAAAGACGCGAGTGCCAGACACCAGGCGCCGACCAACAGCGCCCTGACTTGTTGTGAGGGTGCCAGTAATCCCGCCAGTCCTGCCCCGAGTACCGAAACACACAAGACCAGCCACATTCCCAGCAGGAACGCTCGCTGCGGTAACGCAGGTAAGTCTCCATTTTCTGCGCGGGCAATGTAGCGGGCAGTGAGCCACAGGACGAAGAGGCCTGCGACATACAGCAACAGCAGACAGAGTATGAAAAACAGCAGGTCATTCATTGCTACCCCTGACCCAGCTCCCGGCGATACCGGTCATAGATTTTTCGGGCGTAGTTCATGCGGCGCGTTTCCTGTGTCTGCGTGGTGGCAAATCCGGCGTTATACGAGCCCAGGCATGACCAACTGATACCACACACCTGAAGATGATTGGCCAGCACCCAGGCGCCAATCTGCACATTCAGACAGGGATTGGTGAGCAGCTCTTCTTTTGACTTCAGTACACCCATCCGGATGAGTTTGGGGACGTGAGTGTCATTGACCTGCATGATGCCGTAATCCCGACTGACCACCCTCCCGGTCTTGTCACGGTTAATGTTGACGGCCTTTGGGTTCAGGCTGCTTTCCTGTCGGGCAATTGCCTGCAGGAGGCGGGGGTCTATCTGGTAACGGGCGCCGGCCTCGTTAAAACAAAATGCCTGGGCGGGTAACGACATGACAGCGGTCAGGAGCAGCGTCAGTGCCCCGAAAATGATGTTCATGGCAGAGTCTCCGGCGGACAGAACGGCGTCTGTCCGCGTGGTGAGTTATCAGGTCAGGCTGGTAAAACGGAGGGTGTTGGTGCCGGCTGACCCGTTGTCTTTTGTACACTGGGCCCCTGCGGTGGCCGAGTTAACAATACCTACGGTCTTGCTGCCGTTGATAGCCGTCTCCCCGAAGGACTGTGACAACTTAGACGCAAGCGTGGTACAGGCGGTCATCGGCACCAGATTGTAGGTCACGGTGAAACCTGTTTTGCCCCCGGCTGCTGTCGCAGGTTCAACGGTCACGGCACCGCTCCAGATGTTCTGCAGAGTGGCCGTGCCGCTGTCCTTTTCACCAATAACCGACATTGACCCCGGCGCGCCCCCGAACTTGATCAGTGTCCCGGTCATATCCGTGGCGTTGTTAAACGTATACAGACCGTTATCTTTCAGAAGGCGTCGGGTGTTGACCGCGATCTCCTGGGTATTCGACATTTCGGCATTAATGTCGTTTTTCCCGAATAGTCCTCCTGCATTCAGGAAGATGGTGATGGCAGCAATAGCGATGACTGCCAGCACAATCACCATCTCAAGGGAGAGTACACCTCGGTGTACTCTTACGGCGGGTTGAGTAGAAAAGTCACTCATGATGTTTTCCTTGTATTTACGGGGCGGCATTTGCCGCGAAGAAGCCCGGAGCGGTCTTTGCAGACCACCCTGCGGCGGGGTAAAGAAGAGGGTTACTGACCGATCTGGTCTGCCAGGGTATTGAGATCCTGAATAACAAGAAGAAGCAGGACCATGTAAATCCCACAAAGCGCAAAACACAGCATCGAGAGCCGCATGATGCGGCGTTTCATCGCTTTCACGGTGTTTTTGAGCATGTACTGCGCATACCGGTCGATGACCAGCTGGCTGTTATCACTGTTCTGACCGGCTGTCAGCAGAACCAGCTTATTAATGGATTCACGTGACGGAAAGTTATAACCCGCGTTATACAACGCCTGTCCGAGGTGATCGCCGGCATTGACCTGACGACGGATGGCGTTGAGCCTTTCCAGTAGCCAGGGTGAGGCATGGGAGGCAAGTTTGTTCAGGGCTTCCAGCGTTTTCACGTTCGCCCCAAGCAGGGCGGCCACATTGAGCAGGAAGACCACCCCCTGAAAATCACGGTACAGTGACCAGGGCATCATGTGGTCCAGTACGCGCCGCACCTTCCCGGTAACATTGGGCAGTGACCAGATGGCCCACGCCAGTACCAGAAAGGAGACAATCGCAAGATACAGCCCCTGTTCCGCGACCAGGCTGGCACTGGCACCCAGCCACCACATTCCCCCAGTCCATAGTTCACGGGCAAACATGCGTTCAAGTGGGGGAAGAAAATGATCATTGATCATGACAAGAAGGCCAGCGACCACACTCAACAGGGTGAACGGATAAGCCAGCTGGCTGAAGACGCTGGATTTCATCTCATCGATACCGCGCACAACCAGCGAGGCACGTTCCAGTGCTTCCACCATTTTTCCGTCCTGCACACCGGAACTGATGATGGCGCATTCCCCCCGGGGAACCCAGCCTGCCAGTGCCCGGTCGAGTGACTAGCCGTTTTTAATTCCGTCGAGAATATCTTCAAGCCAGACAGCGGCCCGGGCCGCAGCTGCACCGCCGTTACGCGCCGTCGTCAGCATGTTTTCCAGTGCGATATTCAGACGTAATTTATTGCCCAGTAAAAAGCCGAGCTCTTCATAAAGTTTCAGCCTGTCACTGGTGGAAAACGTTTTTCGGTAGATCCAGTGATTGGCCCGCCTGAGTGAGGTGCGAACTTCGTCGAGCAGACCCGCGTACTTTTTATGCATTAACGACCTCCGTGATGTTCATCCGGCTGTCTTCATCCAGCGGGCAGATGGACTGCGCAGCCCGTGGGTCGACGCATCCTTCGTTGATGAGCTTCAGCACATGGCCGTTACGGGAAATGCTTCCCGGTTGCTGCAGCCAGTAACTTCGGGCGGAAAGTTTTCCCTCATGTTGGTAACGCTGCATAAACCGCGCATCCGGACGGATAATTTCCGCGACCACCTGCCGGCCTGCCACGCCGCCTTCGCAATGCTCGCAGCCGTCTGTATGACGAAAGCGTACTTTTTTGGTATCACAGTACGCTTTTATCATGGCGCTTTCTTTCTGAGTCAGCGTGTTATGTGCTGCCTCCCAGTCCTGGCAGCAATGCGGGCACAGCACCTGTACCAGTCGCTGGCTGATAAGGCCAATAAACAGCTGCGGGTCAGAAAGCAGTTCCGGGCGCACATCCAGCGTCAGCAAACGTTCCAGAATATTAATCGGGTCATTGGCGTGCAAAGTTGATAACACTAGGTGACCGGTCATGGCATTCGTTACGCATGAGTTAGCCGAGAAGGCATCGCGCATTTCCCCGACCATAATGGCATCCGGGTCAATACGCAGGGTGTTAGACAGAAGCTGACGCCAGACGCGAAGGACTTCATCGGGGTTGTTTTTGTCTGCCACAATCGGGCACTGGATGGCACCGATGATCCGGCCTTCCGGGGGATCTTCATAGGTCACCAGGTTTTTGCAGTAGTCATGCTGAGTCATGTACATGGACGCCAGTGTACGCAGGGTGGCACTTTTACCGGAGCCGGTAGGACCGCTGAGGATCACCACCCCTTCGGGCACGTTGAGAATGTCCTGTAGTGCCTCTTGTTGTTCCGGCAAAAAACCCAGTTCGGACAGACCCGGTGGATTTTCACTGTCATCTTTAATGAGGCGCATCACCGCATGGATACCGTAAACCGTGGGGGTGTGGGAGTAACGGGCGCCGAAAAGTTTCATACCCTGCAGGTAAGACGCCTTGATACGACCATCCTGTGGCCGGCTGCTGTTAAACTGCGCCTCAGTGACGTCACACATTGAAAGGATGATTGTCGAGGCCATGTTTTCAGCTTCCTCCTCCGACATGGAATCCACCTTAAAGAGCTCGCCGTGGATACGAAACTTCACAATGGCCAGTCCGTCTTCCCCGATGGCCAGATGAATATCTGACGCTTTTCGCT
The DNA here is from genome assembly GCF_051297175.1 of Dryocola baronae. Classification (NCBI taxonomy): domain Bacteria; kingdom Pseudomonadati; phylum Pseudomonadota; class Gammaproteobacteria; order Enterobacterales; family Enterobacteriaceae; genus Dryocola; species Dryocola baronae. The sequence continues at coordinate 34,031 of NZ_JBINNY010000002.1, read as the reverse complement.
CAACTGCCTGCCGGAACAGCGCCACCACCTTACGTTGCGGTGGGGTCAGTTCCATCCTGACGTCTGTCGAAAGCCCCTTATTTAACGCGTGGATTTCATCGAGTGGGGCAATGGTGAGCGGGATGTCCGGCAGCCGGCGGGTAATTTCCCGGACGAACGCCTGAATGTGTGCTGTATTGCGGTAATTATCGGCAACATACAATGCCGGATCAGTCCGCCTCAGATGGACCTGTGTGGCGACCGACGCTGGAATGACAATATCCGCCAGCACATCCGCTGATGTGTTTTGGGTCATGGTTTTTACTCACTGAAGCTCGGGGAATGGAGAGTGCCGTCGTCTGATTTAAGGCGAACGCCGGTGGCGGTGATCTGCTGGACGGTATACGTCGTGCCGGGCAGTCGTTGTCCGGTCGCGACTTCCACGACGGTGCCGTCGGCCATCTGTAGCCGGCTTTTCAGCCGGTTACCGCTGCCGGCGATTTCCAGGATCCGGGGCAGCGTATCTTTATGCGTGACCTGTACTACCTGCGTGTCATTCTTCTTACCGTCTGCTGTCTCACGGTTAACCGGCACCGGAGCATCCAGACCGTTACCATTTTGCTGCCAGCTGATGATGGCTTTTGCACGTGCTGCCCGGGCTTCATACAACACCGTTTCAGCCTGTATACGTTCCAGTTCGTGAATGGTCCATGTGCGGGTGGCGGTGGATGAAGGTGCCACCACGGTGCCGGTATTCTCCGGCTCCTGTGCCCGGGCGACGTGGCTGATAAAGAACAGCCCCGCCAGAACAGCCAGAATGGGTTTAATGTGCATACAGTTTTCCTTCCAGGCTGTAGTGCAGCCGGGCGTTGATTAACGTCATTTTGATCCCGCTCAGGCGAATGCCGGCGCTGTTAAAGTCCGGGCCAAAGAGGTGATTGGGTGGGATGTCGGTCTGAAGCTCAAAGCTGAAAGTACGCCAGGGTAAATCCACCAGGTTACCGTCAACCATCACACTTTTGGTGTTGTCTTCCTTTAACGTCAGCCCGGCGGACAGTTGCTGGGCGTAATTGGTCAGGCGCTGTGTAATTTCATCGGCCTCACCCGGACCATCCTGCCGCTCCTGCAGGTTGACCACCGTCAGGGGGATGCGCACGCCACCTGAGTCCGCCGCCCCGGGAATATTGAAGAAGGGTTTCAGGCCCGGATAGGTGTCTTCCAGACGGGTCCGGAAGGGGTTCAGCGTACCGCCTTCCGGGCGACGCCATGCCAGTCGAAGATGCAACCCGTCATCATCCAGGCTGCACATTGCCGTCTGGAATAACCAGCCGGCGAGGCTTATCGGTGCATCCCACTTGTCACTGCAGGCCCGAATAAAAACATCGGGTAAAGGTTGCTGTTTCCAGGGCGTGGGCGGGTCCTTCTTCACCAGTTTCCGGGCTTCAGCCAGGGCCTGCGCGCGGGCCGAGTTCTCCTTTGCGAGGCGGTAGTCCTGCCAGAGATTGATGCCATACCAGCTGGAGAAGGCGGCCAGCAATACGACCGCCCACAGCACGACGGGGCGACGGGAAGAAACCGGTGAAAGCCGTGATGACTTACGTATCGCGCAGGCGCTCAGGATGTCATTCAGATTGCCTTCCACCGACTCAGTGCCCGGCAGGAACCCTGAAGGGCTGTACACCGCCCGAACACTGTCCTGACCGTAGTACGCCAGATAACGCTCCACAGCCTGAAGGATTTCGTCACGCGTGCCGGTCATATCCGACAGCAGTGACAGGCTGCCGCCGGACGTGGCCACAAAATAGAACACGCCCGCACCCACAGAGAAAACAGCCCAGCCATCCGCCCCCAGCAGCTCAAGCAGCTGAGGGGCCAGTGCCATCGCCCGGCGTTTTTCCCGGGGATTGAGGGTGGTGAGGTTGAGGCTGGCGGCACCCACCAGTTTCTCTCCCTGACCGTTATGGACCAGATAATGATCAGCGCCTACCGCGCGGGCCTGATGGCGGTAATCCCGCCGGCTCAGACCTTCAGCCGCCAGCCAGTGCAGGCCTGCGACCCAGACCTGTTCACCCACATTGAGGATAAATTGTTGTTTCATGACTCACCCCAGGAGGATTGGCGTGATGAGAATGACCAGAATGGCATCGTTATTTTCCCCGTTAACACCGCCGCCTAACCCAAAGAAGCCCGGTGACCCCACACCCTGACGATTCACGCTGTTGCTCTCCTGGTTATGCCCGCTGAGCAGAAGGGTCTGCCCGGAACGCAGGATGGTGCTTTGCGCAAAGTTGTGCATTTTGGTTTTGGGCAGCTTTAGGGTCACTTCCCCGACCTTTTCCGGCTGCATATCCGGGTCATCGCTCATAGAAATGGAGTACTGCAATTCCATCTGGTCGCTCGACGGCTGGATATAGGGCAGCAAGGTCATATTGAAGCCGGTGGAGATGGTGGCTTTCTCGACTGAGGTACTGGATCCGACGTTTGCCGTGTTTTCCGTGCTGACCTGACTGATGTAGTCCTGCTGTGTGACGACCTGCACCCGAACCGGGCTCATGTTGGTGGTGGTGCTGGCGTTCTGCGTCACCACGGAGACATTGGCCTGTTGTGCCAGTGCGTGGATGAAGGCACTGGAGTTAGCGAACTTCCCGTCCAGAATATTAATCCCGCCAGTCATTGCACTACTGGCCGCCCCGGCCATGGTATTACCCAGCGATAAGCCCACACTGCCGGACTTAAAGACCGCATCCCAGTCGATACCCAGCTGGTCCTGACGTTTTTTGGTGACGGAGTACACCTTGACGTTCAGGACAACCTGCCGGGTCAGTTCGGTATTGCGGCCCTCGATAAAGTCCTGCACAGCATTCAGTACCCGGGTCGTGTCTGTCACGGTCAGTAACCCGGTGGAAATGGACATACGGCCCGTCCCCGGTGTCAGCATTGACTTCACGGTGTCTTCAATCTCTTTGTAGCGATTGGTGTTCATATCCGTGATGGTGGTCTGGGAGCTGTTCCCTTCCGTGGAGGCGCCGTCGCTGCTGCTGCCACCGGACGAGGAACCGTAGACGGAACGGGAGGTAAACTGGGTTTTTGAATCCTGGAACCGGATGGGGAAGCTACGTGTATCCAGATAGAAAATCGCCACACGACCCTGTTCATAACGCCATGACAGACCCAGACGGGTGGTCACGTGGTCAAGCAAGCCTGACAGAGAGCCCTGCCAGTTAATTCCCCGTAGCGTATTGGCGCTGGCCACCATTTTGGGCGGTGCGACAGAACCGCCCATCTGGTTAAGCGGAACCATCCCGGAGCCGTCTGGCACCGGTACCGGCAATGGGCCGTTAATTTTTTCAGTGGCCCCTGCCGTCATACCTGACCCCTGAGCATCCGGGGTGATCACCACGGGGACACGACAGGTCTGGGTAATAAAGGCACTGACATCGGCCAGACTGATTTCACCCGGACGGGTGAGGGTCACTGCACAACCAGGCAACGCTTCTTTTGTCATGGCAGCCTGATTGAGGGGGACGGGATTTATCCACTGAGTGGTAATTTCCTGCACCGGTTTCCCGGCGCTGGCGTTCTTCATTTTATTGCTGGCTGTCGTCTGGTCTGCATCGACGGTGTCCATTGACTGATTAATTCGGTCAAACGTGCCACAGCCGGCCAGCCCCAGGATGGCAACAAGCGTTGCGACCCGGGTGGTAAGGTGATGTGTCATGGGCGTGTCTCGAGGGGGGGGACCCCGTATCAGTTGAGGTAAACGAGATACCCGTCCGGAATGACATCGGGCACAGGTATCTGCATATCGGTGCCGCTCAGGTCGATGAGTCGGCGGGCTTTAACACTGCCCAGAAGGGCAGAGTGTCGTGAGAGGGTGACCAGCGCGTCTTTCAGCCCGGCTTCGGAAGGCTGATAGACGAATACGCGGCCCTGACGAATGACATGCCGCACACCAGAAGGTGGGGCAGACTCCAGGAGGCTGTCACTGAACGTGCCGTCGGCTATCGGGTGAGCGTAGAGATAACTGTTGAGGGCATTCATATACCGCAGCGTCGCGGCAGCCTGTTGTTGCTGTGTACCGGTCTGATATCGACCGGTATCGGTAGCGTTATCCTGTTGCAGGACGCCGGAGGAAAACAGGAGAAAGACTGAGAAGAACGACAGGATCAGGTAACTCATTCGCCACCTCAGTTCATGGGTTTATCATCGACTTTGAGAACACACTGCACAGAGTTAGTGCCGGCATACAGCGGTACTGCCGCCTTCTGATACAGCGCAAAGACCTGATTGAGGGCATCACGCCATGGACCACTGAACTGCAGCGGAGCATCGATGCGGTAATTCGTTTCGGTTACCCAGGCAATGCTCCACTTTTTCCCGGGCTGCGCTTCGCAGTCGTTCGTTGCAGCCCAGGTAAACAGGGTGTCCTTAAGCGTGCTGCCGGTTTCTGCCCACCAGACCCGGGGAGCTGGCTTGACCGGTTCAGGAGCTTTCACTGGCGTGAAGACTTTTACTGCCCCCACCTGTGGTGCAGGCGGTGTGGAGGTCGGGGCGGCAGGGCCAGTTAACAGCTTGCTTTGTGGTGCGGCCTTTGTGGTTGCCGGCGACGTCGCTGGTGTGGCTCCCCCGGTCAGACCCGCCTTATCGGCACGGTCCACAGTGACTTGCCGGGATGCCCAGTAAATATTGATCTGCAGCTGCTGCTCGCGCGCCAGCTTCTCGAGTACAAATGGCCACTGGTCACCCCTGTTCCAGGATACCCGGGACAAGGAGCCTGCTTTCAGACGGGATGACAATACGGTATTCCAGTCAGCGGGTACGATGGCCACCAGAGCCTGATCCAGCCGTATCTGCGCGCCCGGTCTGGCGACAATCGCAGGCAGGGCATCAGGTGTTCCGGTATAGCGCACGTGCTGAAGTCCCGGCATCAGGCGTGGACCCGGCGGAAGTGGGATCGACGTGCTGGCGACCGGTTTAGGTGCTTTTGCCGCTGTTCCCAGCATCGTAACGGCTTGTGTGGGTGATGGGGTCGGGCGCCTGATCGGGGAGAAGTTCAGCCCACTGGCCAGCGCCAGGCTTTCCTGCTCAACGTTGACCACCAGAAGTTGGGCGGCCATCAGGTTGTCCACATAACTCTGCGCTTCCGACAGTGTACTGACATGCCCCTGCTGGCAACCGGTAAGCAAAAGTGGTAGCAGGACCGCGCGTTTCATGGCTCCCTCCGGTTTTTAGTCGCATTCATCTGTATTCTGTCGGCCAGAACGCGGATTTCGAACTGCCTGTCCAGCAGGCAGTCGGCCAGCGCATTCACCAGGGCGTGAACGGTAACCGGGCGAGATTGCTGATAACCGATATCCACGGCTAATTTTTCCAGGCCCTCCGTGCGCGCAGGGTTAAAGCGCACTGTGTGATGGCGTGCAATTTTATTTGTCATGGGAACTCGCATGTAAAAAGAGCTGCCCGCAGGCAGCTCAGGATAAGAACAGGTCAGCACAACCCGGAGAGTGACCGGGCAGTGTGCGAGGTGGGGGTAGTTGCTGGCAGTTAATGCCGGCGTTGTGGGGATGTGTGCCCCCACAGCGGCAAAGGCGGGCTACCGATTGCCGGGATGATCCGTATGGTCATGGAATGATTTCGTCAGTGCCAAAAACATGGCCGTGCGCTGCATTTCATTATCCGTACTGACTATCCGGCTGATTTTATCGTACAGCACACTCTGAAGCGGGGATGGGTTACTCATCCGCTGTTTACGTTTGCGCGGGGGCCGGTAAGGGCGCGGAGCGGCTTTCCCCTGCTTTGCAGTTTCAGGGACGATATCACGCTCATCTGCGCAGGCCGGGAGTGCCATCAGTGTTTCCATAACAGACGCGGGTAAAGGCTTAATTTCCTGACCATAACGAACAAACTTACTCACCGCGCTGCATTCTTGTTCGATGCGTGACGGGTGGATCACTTCCGGGTCAAGATAGGCAAACAGGTATCCCCTGAAAAGGGGCTCAATGAAAGGTCTGACGCCGTTGCAGTCTGTTCTGGGACGCCAGGTTCTTAGCATGGGGCAGAAAACGGTGATGTTTTTTTGACTCAGACTGAGCTGGGCCCGGTACAGTTTTTCTTTACCCGGTTCATAACAAACGAGATACCACGCTTCCATGGCGATTGTCCTGCGAAAAGTAAGGTGAGAGGTGAATTGCGGGCAAGCCCCGGAATTTTTTGACCGTGGAGTGACTGGTCAAAAATCAAATGTTCATCCTGAACTCGCCTCACTGACGTTTGTGCCCGGCGTTTGGTGTGGATGAGGTGTACTCACTCTATCCCCCCGGGCATAAAACTCAGTGAAGCCAGAATAGCCGGCGAGCCATTCATTTTTTTTGGCGACGGAGAAAGGGGTTCTCCGTTTTATCAGTCCTGATTTTGCGATGCTGCTATTGGTTAATAATTAACCTTAACTCTATTCGTGCAGTCCAGACTGGCGAATACTGGTCAGTAGAATAGACCGGTGTAAACACTAATGGCAGCACACAAAACTGGGTAGATATTTAATAGGCGTGTTTATATCCCGAAATGTATTTGATTGTAAATACTTGTTTAGCATTCCTTAAATATCCACTCTGTGGATAACTTTGTTTTAAACCAGCATAAATGATCGTCCTGAGATCCACGAACGATCAATTATGCTGGCGCTGGAAGGCGGTACAGAATATCGATCTGTTTGACTGTTTGTTTTATAACCAGTGAAAAAGTTGGAAAAATGTGATTTTTGTTCAGGTTTTGAGGGAACAAACGTGATTTTTTACATTCATGGTTATTCGTATATTCACCTGTTTTCTTTGAATATTTAGGTTAAGGAATAGAAAATCACTTAATTAAGGAGCAATTTAATTTAGGGGAGAGTCAGGCAGGTATTATGGATATTCACACAGGGGATAAATCAGGTATCATACGAAACATTCTAACAACACTGACCAGCGCAATAACGGCGAACTGTTGTCGGTCAGATCCTGTTGCGAAGCGGTGTGCCTTGCCCGTAGCGGGAGTCAGTGCTAGATTACTGATCTTTTACAGAATTTATGGTTGAGCCACGCCAGAAAGTGGCAGGGAACTGGTTCTGAGGATCTACCGGAGCCAGAAAAGCAAAAACCCCGATAATCTTCTTCAACTTTGGCGGGCTGATTAGATTAACGGGGTCCTACTAAAACTGCATAGAAGCTGTTGCTCTATGCGGGGAGTATAGATTCATGCTCAGAGAAATTCAAGACCTCTTGTGCGTACTCCTTCCGTGCAACATAAGCGCGGGAAGGTGTGACTGAACAACCTTTACATAATCCTAAATTCCATCCTGATATCGAAGACCCGGACCGTTTCTGGCAAGGGTTAAGCGATCGCTGTGAAGAAGCCTTTCTGGTTGAACCCGTCAGGAAAAAAACGCTGCGCCGCCGTGGCGAACACTCCACTAAAGCCAAATGTGCCCGACCTGAATGGTTCCGACCTGCTCATTATAAAGCCCTCGGTGGCCAGCTTGGCCATGCTTATCACCGCCTGGTGATGAAAGATCCGCAGACTGGCCAGCCCCGTTTGCGGATGCACATGTCCCGCCATCCACTCTATGTCCGTGAACGCGAACGTGCCGGTCGTAAATATGCCTTCCGCCCTGAGAAACAGTATCTGCTGGATGCACTCTGGCCAGCACTGGTGAGCTTCTGCGATGCCGGCAAACATTCCGTTGGAATGTGTGTGTCACGTCTGGCGTATGAAATCAGCCCGAAGGACGAAAAGGGTCAGCTGATTGCAGGACAGGAGGTGACAGTGTCGCGCCTGTCCCGGCTTATCGATGAGCAAATCCGATTTGGCGTACTGGCCATCTCGGAAGAAAAGACCTGGGATCGAGAGTCCCGCACCTGGTTCCCTAAATATGTCTGGATCACCGCGCTGGGCTTCACCATGTTAGGTGTGGATCTTGTGAAACTTGAGGCACAGCAGCAGAAGAAGCTGCGTGAGAGCGAAGAACGTCGCCGTCTGATTGCGGAAGGTGTGATGAGTGATCATGATGAGCTGTCGCCTCATACCGCGCGTCAGCGCTGGGCCGCGCAAAAACGTGCCGAAGCACTGAAGTTTCGACGCCAGAGAGGGGCGGATCGCAAACGGGCTAATCGTCTGGCCAGATTGCCCCGTGACAGCCAGGTGTATGAAATGTCACAGTTCGTGCTGAAGACGATGGCGCCAGATGAGGCTTACTGGTGTACGCCGCAACGCCTGGAGCAGCTGGCCATACAGCGCCTATATCAGCTTGAGCTGGCACTGGCGTTACCGCCGCCACACTGACCCTCAGATTTATCTGCCTGAATGTTGCCAGCCCCGTCGGGGCGTTTTGTGCTGCCTGTTATCTGCCTGTTTCTCTATTTTCCCCCTTTCCTGAGCTGTTTACGGCCACAGCAAGACAAAGTTTCTCACTGCAGGTGCATTCTGATGATGTGGTATGTCTGTTATCCACAAAAATCCGCAAATGAATAACAGGAGAAACCTGCAAGTAGATAAAATGAAAGCTGCAAAATAGTCTTACACCCCCTTCTTTTTCCTTTGCCCTTGAACCACCAGGCAAACAACCTATTGTCTCTGAAAATTCTGTGAACAGTGGGGATAATGCCTTCGCTTACAGTGGCCTTATGGCCACGTCGCTCAGAAAGAGACTTAAGTAGCTCCCGTCGTAAACGCCGGGCCCCAAACATGGCCACCTCACTGGCAGATTTCGCCCCCACCACTAAAAAGCGAATCCGCCCGGCCCGAAGGGCCGGAACAATGTCGCTTTTAATGATGGATGTTGTAACTAGTAAAAGTGCCGCTTCAGTAAGTATCGCTGTACGAACTCAGTACACGCTCGTAGCTCGCTTCGCGTCGCACGCGGAGATACGCCCTGTCTGCGGCTAAAGCCTAGCCAGTGCCACTCCGACCGCGCACAAAAAGCTTTCATTGCTGTAAGCGGGTATGGCTTAGCAGGGTGAGGGGGCGATAGGTGAAATCTATCAACGCTGTAACCGGCTGCGCCGGGCAACGGTGCCACTTACCAGCTGAGTTTTATTCTGCATCAGCTGGCACCTCCATGCCGCAAGCGGCATTCAGAACTCCTGCCTTCTGCGCTATCTTGCCCCCTCCAGGCTGGTATAATTTCCAAATACCGGATTTAGTATCCTGATTTGTGCCACAATCGTCATACAAATAGATATGGTTATATATATCAATAATATAATGAAATTACTTCCGGCAAGTAATTATTGCCGGATATGAGCAGTTGTAAAAACTCTTATGAAATACAACGGACAGTGTGTCAGACCGGCTGCCTTATGAAGGCGTTCGTTCACTGGCAGACTCCGTCCGGGAGAGTGCCAGAAACCGCTTGGATCCAGCGCTATTTCCCATCGGGATTCTGCGTGCCCCTTCCGGTAAACGTGTCATGACTGGCCACGTCAGGCTGCGCTGACCCGGCATCACCGGAAGTACCGGAAGCCGGCCACGTTCGGCTTCGCGAAACACATACTTCCTTCTCAGGTACAGGGTGAAGGTGAATGCGTCCCGGAACCTGGAAAGGCTGACCTATCGCGGCTACTGTTAACTATCTATCTGCACACCGGAGGGCGTATATAGGGGTTTGAGGAGCAGCGGAACACTAAACGTAGTTAAGTGGTCAAGTTGAATAGCTATTAAGTTATTAATCAAAAGATTGTATGGGAACATGCAACTCACTCAATGGTACTTCTCTGACAAAAAACGAGACTGCAAAAGTGTTAGTTTCATACATATTAATATGCCTGCTTTACAGCACTGAATTTTTCAAAATTCTTCTAGCCTAACTCGGTAAAAATAGTGTAACCAAATTCGGGAAACCTAAGTCGTCTTAACACGCCATCCCCGGCGAACATGTCATAATATCTTATGAGCTGCATGGTCGTTTTTTTATAGATGTAATTTTATTTACTTGTTATCTTAACTCATTTGATAATGGATGCACGACATGTTTGTAAATAAACAGCGAATTGATATTTATAGCGACTCAGTTACTACTGCACTTTTAAAAAAGACTGAAAATAAAAACCTTTCGAACAAGACTCTACATAAGCTTGTGAAAATTGCCAATTCTCACATTGGACTTACAAAAGCAGAAGCCAAAAATGTATTTATTAAAAACCAACCAATAGAAACAAATACTTATTCGATAAAGTTAGCTTTTGAACTAAAGAAGATATTATCTCAATGTTCAAGCCACGAATTAAGAGATAGAATAGGGACTTTCATCCAAAACTGCAAACCTTCAACTTTTATCAAAACAGAAAATAGTGTGCAGACAAAGGCAATTAACCAAACGAAATATATGAGCTCTGCGGATTTTGTCGATGCATATTCTGATAGCATTGGTCCCACCATTGGTGAGGGGGCAGAAGCTATAGTTGTAGAAGATGCGAAAAATGACCATAAAGTATTAAAGATATTTTTTGATAACGTTGAAGAGAGTGAAATTATCAATCAAGCTAACTCATTCAATATGTTTTATGGTGAAAATACTGCACATGTTATTTACGGCAAAGCTATCCGCATGGATAAAATAGAAGGCACTCCTTTATCTCAAATAAAAGACTTTCCAGCTGATGCCACTGCCAACTTCATGTCTCTTATTGCTGAAATGGTCACAAAACGTTGCGCTCCGTCTGATATGTCAGAAAATAACTTTCTCTATGATAAAGGGAAAAATAAATTTTCCCCTGTAGATATATCCACAAACAAAGAAAATAAAGTTGATAAGAATGGGTTAAGGTATATTATGAATTACATCATGAACAATAGTGTTGGTTAAAGATTTATACGCCATCCTTTAGTATTGCATTATCGAAAAAACTCACCACTTCATATAGCATTACATGATCAATCACCACCTCTCCAGGAGGTGGTTTAGGGTGACAATAAAGTAATGTAATAGACCGCCACTAACCAGTCATTTTAAATAGCCAAAAATCAACCAGCCAATTTACATCGCTGATTGCCATTTTTAGCCACCTCTTTTATGATAGCCAGATTGACTATACTCATTTTGGCTACCGTAAATGAAAATTGCTCGCATCTATGAAAGAGTCAGTACATCAGAGCAGGATCTGACTCGCCAGGCTGACATCGAAAAAACAGCCATTGCCAGTGGTTTTTATATCGCTGGTATTTATCGGGAAAAAGCATCGGGTGCCAGGGCTGACAGACCTGAGCTTCTCCGTATGATCGCCGACCTTCAGCCTGGTGATGTGGTGATAGCCGAAAAAATTGACCGTATCAGTCGTCTCCCTCTTCCTGAAGCTGAAAAACTGATTGCTTCCATCAGAGACAAAGGTGCCCGGCTGGCTATTCCAGGCATAGTGGATTTGTCAGAAGTGGTAGCAGAAAATGATGGTGTCTCCCGCATTGTCCTTGAATCTGTTCAGGAGCTGTTGCTGAAACTTGCCCTTCAGACCGCACGAGATGACTACGAAATACGGCGGGAAAGGCAGCGACAGGGTGTTCAGCTCGCCAAAGTTGCAGGCAAGTACGCAGGCAGGAAGGCCGACCTCGTGACCCATGAGCGTATCATTACCCTCCGGCAGTCCGGGTTAACCATTGAACGTACAGCCACGCTGGCCGGATGCAGCATCAGCCAGGTCAAACGCGTCTGGGCAATCCATCAGTCGCAAAAAAATTCGTGATATGCCCCCTGAACTAAGGATGGTTTACAATGCCAGTTAATTTTCTTTCCGAAGAGCAAAAAGCAGGTTACGGTAACTATCATGGCGAACTGACAAAGGAAACACTGGCTCGCTATTTTCATCTTGATGATTTTGACCGGATGAATATTTCAGAAAAACGGGGAGACCATAACCGGCTGGGCTATGCCGTATTATTATGTACAGTCCGTTACCTCGGACGTTTCCCCGATTTAACAACAATAATACCGATTGCTGTTATAGATTTTCTGGCGGAGCAACTGCATATTGAGAGTGGCAGTGAACAGGTCAGTATATATAACTCAGGAAAGCAGCGCCGACAACATATAGATGAAATCACAAAAATATATGGTTACACGGAATTTACCGACACCCGTGTGGCATTTTCACTGACCCGCTGGTTATATTCTTTATGCTGGACCGGAACGAGTCGTCCAGGTATTCTTTTTGAAAGATGTACCGGATGGCTTTTATCACATAAAATCTTGTTACCCGGATATTCGTTGCTCGAACGTTATATAGCCCGGTTACGCAGCAGGGTTGAAAACCGGCTCTGGCAGTCACTGGCGACCTGTATTGATGACTCTCAGGCACAACGGCTTCTGGAGCTGCTTTCGGTTCCAGCCGGGAGCCGCTATTCGTTACTCGATCAGTTACGTACCGGCCCCACTAAAGTGAATGCCACATCACTGGTGCAGGCCATGGGCCGCCTCCAGACAATACGTAACCTGGGAGTGACATTACCAGCAATTACACCAGTTTCGGATACCCGTATTGCGGCCCTGGCACGTTATGCCTCAACGGCCAAAACAACAGCGCTTCAGCGGTTACCAGAAAAAAGAAAACTGGCTACGCTTGTTGCATTCTCCTGCTGCATGGAGGCGACGGCTCAGGATGATGTACTTGAATTACTTGAAGCACTACTCCGGGATCTGTTCAATGAAGCGGTTCAGGCAGATAAACGAAACCGCCAGCGAACACTTAAAGATTTGGATCGTGCAGCAGAAATACTGGCAAAAGCATGCCGGATGATCCTTGACGAAAAGTTACCCGATAGCGATGTTCGTGATAATATCTTCAATATTATCCCCGAAGATGTACTGAAGCATGCAATCAATAATGTGACATCAATTATTCGTCCGGCCAATAACGTTTATTTCAATGAACTTGATGCGAAATTCAAAACGGTACGGCGATTTTTACCTGATTTACTGTCCGGAATACATTTTGAAGGTAATGCCTCAGCAGAGACATTAATTAATGCACTTAGCTGGATTGAAGTTAATTTAAAAAAGAAAAAGACAGATAACGATGCACCACGTGAAATAATCAATAAACCGTGGCAGCAACATGCGATGAGAAAAGATGGCAGCATTGATTTTCACGCCTATACGTTTTGTGCACTCAAGGAACTTCAGCTTACACTGAAAAAACGGGATATTTATGTCACCCCCAGCTGGCGTTATGCAGATCCCCGGGCAGGACTTATCGAAGGTAAGGAATGGGAAGTTCTGCGTCCAGTAATCTGTCGCTCTCTGGGATTATCATTAGTACCAGGTGCCACTCTGTCGGCAATCGCAACAGAACTGGATTCAACATATCGTGATGTGCTGGACCGACTACCGGAAAACCCGGCAGTCAGATTTGCGGAGAATGGCGATAAAACTGAGCTGATCCTGAGTCCTCTGGATGCCATTGAAGAAACACCATCATTGATCGCATTGCGGCAGCGGGTGGCCGACATGTTGCCACGTGTTGATTTGCCTGAACTGATACTGGAAATCGATGCCCGGACACATTTCACCGGTTCCTTTACCCATTCATCAGAGCAAAGCTCCCGCGTCTCGGACCTGAATATCAGCATCTGCGCCATGCTGATGGCAGAAGCCTGTAACACCGGTCCGGAGCCCTTTATACGTAATGATGTCGCGGCACTGAAGCGTGACCGTCTGACATGGACAGACAGCAATTACATCAGAGATGAAACGATTCGGGCAGCCAACGCCATTCAGGTCTCAGCACAAAGTGGCGTTCCCCTGGCGAACATCTGGGGTGGTGGTGAGGTGGCGTCAGCCGATGGTATGCGATTTGTTGTTCCTGTGCGCACGGTACATGCCGGCCCCAATCCTAAATACTTCAAAGAAGGACGTGGAGTTACATGGTACAACCTGATATCTGACCAGTATTCGGGGATAAACGACATCGTTGTTCCTGGAACCCTCAGGGATAGCCTGGTCATCCTGGCTGTCGTTCTTGAGCAACAAACGGATCAAATGCCATACCAGATAATGACCGATACGGGGGCATACAGCGATGTTATTTTCGGGCTTTTCCGCCTGCTGGGATATCGTTTTTGTCCAAGGATCGCGGACACGGGGGGAGCCAGATTCTGGCGCACCGACCCTAAAGCAGATTACGGCCCGTTTAACGCGATATCTTCGCATCGCCTTAATTTTGGAAAAAAACAGAGCCACACTGGGATGATATTTTGCGGCTGATTGCGTCCCTCAAACTTGGACGACTGAACGTCATGTCCATCATGAAAACACTGCAAACGGGCGACAGGCCAACCACGATATACATGGATGCAGCAATTCAGCAGCTCAGGCGTGAGGGTTATCCGGTTTTGGATTCAGATGTTGAGAAACTTTCACCATTACAGTGTGGGCATATCAATATGCAGGGGCGCTATTCATTTACAGTGCCGGAATCCGTCAGTAAGGGAGAGCTGAGAACTTTCAATGAAGAGATATAATTTATTGATAAATAAATTAATGACCATTTAAAATGACCGCTTAACGGCGGTTACTGTTCCGTTGCTCCCCAAACCCCGAGTAAGCGATGCTGGGAATGGGGATAACTTTCCGGCACAAGCTGAAGAAATGTTAATCGCGTTACGTCGAAATGGCGGAAGGCATTACGTTTTTCACACCATGCCGCAAGCACAATATCACCGGAGAAGTAACCTAAAGCGAAAGGCCATATCGTTCTTTCACTTACATTACCCAGCCTGTCTGTATAGCCAGCCCGGATTTTCTGTCTCCTCCTGATGGCACTTCGAAGAGAGTTCAGATTTTCAAAATTGTGATGGGCAACCTGAGTCTTTCCAACTAATTGCATCGAGTCATCAAACAGCGTCTTTAACTTTGCGGGCAGACCTTGCCGGATCTTACCCGTCACCTCAGAAGCCGCTTTTGCGATACCTGCGTCACCATATGCTGCTACCCAACGCAATCCGAGCGCCAGTGCGTCGAGCTGCTCAGGGGTAAACATCACAGGCGGCAAATGATGGCTCCGGGAGAGGATAAATCCCGTTCCGGCTTCTCCCTGAATGTCTGCCCCCTGAGCACGCAGTGCGCAAATATCACGGTAAAGCGTGCGAAGGCTGACGGAAAATTCTTGAGCAAGCCAGTTTCCGCTTACCGGATATCGATGCTGATATAAAATCTGTAGAAGATTGAGTAGGCGCTCTGCACGCTTCGGTCCTGATGCTGACATGTTCTGTCAATGCTCCCTGCGATAGTGAAGTCTCATTTTTTTTTGACGAGAGAGACTCATGATACCTAACCTGATCATTCTTTATGTTAATAACCCGATCGCCAGCAGCGGATTTTACCAAAAGCTATTTAATAAAGAACCAGACGTAATGCTTCCGACGTGGGCGGCTTTTTCCTTCAATAACGGCCTGAACCTCGGACTATGGTCAACAACGGCGAGAGACTTTGTATCCTGCGGTGAAGGTAACCGAACTGAGCTGAGTTTTATGGTTAAAGATATTAAGGAGGTTGATGCGCTATATCAGCAGTGGTTAGACAGCGGTGTGCAGATAGAACAGGAGCCCAAACAGGCTGTTTTTGGCAAGACGTTCGTTGCGTTAGATCCCGACGGGCACCGTATCCGGGTGTGTATACCGGACTA
This sequence comes from Dryocola baronae, assembly GCF_051297175.1. Lineage (NCBI taxonomy): Bacteria > Pseudomonadati > Pseudomonadota > Gammaproteobacteria > Enterobacterales > Enterobacteriaceae > Dryocola > Dryocola baronae. The sequence continues at coordinate 18,405 of NZ_JBINNY010000002.1, read as the reverse complement.
GTTAATACTCTTACCTGCCCATGTTTAAACCTGAAACGTCCGCTTCTGGCACAAAGCGGACCGTCATACCTGCTTAAAAAAAGGCTTAGCGTAGGATGTTTTCCGTTTTCCAAGAGGCCCTCGAAAAGTGCTCATAACATATAAATTTTTCCATCTATCCAGAAGTGGTACACCGTGCTTCAGTCGAACCAGCGACCGGTTGTGTTGAAGACAACAGCTCTGTCTGCTGAGCGAAGGGGAGTACAGCTTGATAACAACATCATTCATTTACGATGGAACTGCCGCTTAGGGGGACACCAGCTCAGCCAATTAGAAGCGGGTTACCCGCCCATAGCTTTATCCGATTTGCTGTCTCTTTGCCCTAAGTCGTGTGTTCAGCGAAGCCTTGGTCACACATCGGGAGAAGATATCTTTTGGATCAGCTCAACACCGTTGTTGCGAATATTGCCGAGCGGTTGGCGCACTGGGTGCCAGTCGAATTCATCCGCTGGTACCGCACCTTCTGTAAGCAATGTCACTGCCGCAGAGGCGCTCAGTTCCGGGTTTAACCATTCATTCGCGTGGGCTGCGCCGAGAACCAGCGGACGGCGATCATGAATATCCATCAACCCCTCATTACTCTGTGCGGTGATGATGACAAATCCATCGTCTCCAGGAGTGCGCTATGGCTGCAAAAAATAGCGGATAGTGGGAGTGGTGATAAATGAAATAAGTCTGTTATAGACGCAGACAAATAAGGAGAGTGTGGTGACTTGATTAGATATTAATTCAACCTATTGATATTTAACATAAATATCAATATGCGCACCAAATCTGTGATTCACCGAAGAGCAGATTGTTTTTGTCCTGAAGCAGGCTGAACTGGGTACGTCAGTGCCGGACGTCTGTCGCAAGCTGGGCATTTCGGATGCCACTTTCTATACGTGGCGTAAAAAATACGGCGGCATTTCTCCTTCGGAGCTGAAGCATATGCGGCAACTGGAAGAGGAAAATCTGCGGCTGAAGAGGCTGGTTGCCGATCTGAGCCTCGACAAGGCAAGGATCGCATGGGTGTAAATCCCCAACGCGCTAGAACTAAACCTTAATGAGTATTAAGCTTATGCGTTGGAAAGTCATGGTACAGCACTGGTATTCCTTGAGTTTAAATGCTAATTAAATGCAACAATGTATGAGGCAGTTTTTAGAACTCATGAGGTATGGAAACAAGTTTTCGTATTATGTGAGTTTGAAAGTCATTACTTACACTATCATTCTTTTTTTTGGCAGTTTTTTAACGGTATTGTAAATTTGAAAATTGAATATTTAAAAATATCATTCGATTATGATTTATGTAAAGAGGGGGAATTTGATGTTTGATAAGAAGCTCTATGCATGTGTTAAAAAACAATAGCTTCTCAAACTATTCTGTAGTGTTCAAGAATATCGCGACCTGGTCGCCGCCTGTCAGCCTCTGTGCTTCTCTTAAGCCAGAAAGATATGCACCATCTACATAGCCAAAACGTTCTGCTGAAGTCGCCTCCCCAGAAAAAAGTATTCGCCCTTCTGGCATGCTCAGCTGGTTAATCTCCTCAACGGAGCCACCAGGCGTAATATGTGTATATGCACCACGGCTCATAGGATCTTGAGCCCAATGAATTCTGTACCACACTGAGGGATGGTCAGGCATATCCTTATATACATTGGAAAGCGCAAACATAGCCTTTTCAAGTACGGCCTCATCGCTTAATCGGTTCATTTCAAGCGCCCGATGCCCGGTTACGTGTGCGACAAGTGTAGGCTTACCATTTGTTACTGAAACATCAATCCAGTAAGGAAGTAGCGGGTCGCCCTTTAATAATATACCTTTAATATCCTGTTTAGCGGATTGCCAGAATGCTTTTTCAAACACGAAAATGAGTTTTTCAAACGCCCCGAAACCCAGTTGAGAGATGGTCTTCTTTTTCTCAGGTGATAAGGGAGGTGTAAACTCTATTAACTCAGCTTTCAACACGCCAAGTGGTACGCTTAGTATGACATGTGATCCGCATTCTACTCTTCCGTTCGAGCAGGTTATCTCTGCGCCTGTAGGCGTTTGCAATACCTTACTGACCACGGTGTTTTTAACAATAGGCAAACCGGCAGCCATGATATTAAGCATGTTGCTGTATCCACCTATGACATATTCATCCTTTCCCGAGAAGCCGGAATCAATGGCATAGTTTGATACGGATATTTCGTCGGCAGAACAGGCCAGGTCAGCTTCGAATCCGGTGAGTACAATAAATTTTATCCAGTCGCTCAGCTCTTTATCCTCACAATTGTGTATCTAGGCATCGAGTAATTCTGCAACAGTATGCGAGGATGGATACTGTTTAAAATTCTTGAACAATTCGTCTTCGACTGCGTTAACCGCATCGATTATCCTGTCCCGCTTAAGTCTGTCCAAGATTGTTCCTGGACAGTCTACAAGCTGTAGGTTGGCATAAAAGTCATGTAAGCCGAATGAGCTGGTTTTTACAGAGGATGCTTTTGCGAGCTGTGACAGAGGATTACCCTGCGGCGAATGGATCCATCCAGCACCAGCTTCCGTACCTGCCAAAGAGACGGTATGCGTGCGCCCACCAATTCTTGAGCGTCCTTCCAAGATAATGACGTCTACACCATTATTTCTCAGAGCATTTGCTGCTGCAATCCCTGAATATCCCGCACCCACAACAATGACTCGTCCGACTGTATTTTCTACCGGTAACACATTCGATTGATCCGCGGGACTGAAAGTTGTAAACATTATTGGCTATCCGCTATAATGCGATCCATGTCAAACATAACTGTATGTTTATGTAAAAAGACTTATGTTCAGCTTGCAATATAAGTATAGTTTGCACGGTAAATAACCCATAGGTTTTTTTCATTTTTAATATAATGAGTAAAGCATCCTACGGAAATAGACTTTAATACACATACAGCATTCAACTTAAAGTAAAGCTGTAAAATATTCTTATAGACTGTAGCAAGCAAACAAACAGACTGGTTTTAAGTGTTCAATTTTATTACATAAAATAATTTCAACGGACGAAACATGAAAAAATTTAATATTTCTATTTTTATCACGGCGTTAATCGCGCCTTTTACAGGTTGTATTTCTGATGGATATAGTAAGACTATCACTAAAAAAATTAACTTCGAATACGGTACACCCCATACAACTTTATCAATTAATGGAAACCCTGTATATGTAATGATTGACACAGGTTCAAAGTTTGGTTTACATATTCAAGATTCAGAGATGAAAAAGATCAAAGGTCTGAAATACACACGTACGTATCGTAGCACCGACGGTGCCGGAAAATTTCAGGAAAACATTGAATACACGGTTAAATCTATGGATGTGGATGGGATCTTACTAACTGATATCTCAGTTACTCCGTTCAAGAAGTGGGGTCTTATGTTATCAGGAACAGGTGATCTACCACAAAACTCGGTAGCTGGACTTGGGCTGTTTGCAAATAAGCAAATCATGCTAGACTATAAAAATGAAATGTTAACCATTTCTGAAGGAAATATATATAACAATATTATTAATAATGGTTTTAAAGAATATGATTTTGCAATTTCTTCCGATGGTATTGTTATGGAAGCTAACCAGTCCGGCCATAAGTACCATTTAATTCTGGATACCGGTGCAACCGTTTCTATGATTTGGGATGAAAGATTGAAGTCTCGCAATTTTACTAGTTGCCTCGCAGTTCATCCTGAGATGGATAATGAAGGATGCAAGGCAACATTCTTAGAAATCTCGCAAAGAGATGGTGTTCCAACGCGTTTTGGTGCTGTTGTTGTTTCCGGGGATTTTAAACATATGGATAAGATTGATGGCCTCATCGGTAATAACTTATTAGCGGGTAAAAAAGTATTATTCGACTTCAATAACAAAAAATTGTATATAAATTGAAGTGTGTAGAAATACAATTAAATTTGTGATTAATTGTAAAATATATAATTTTAATTATCTTGGCGTCATGAGTTTTTGAATCATAAATGACCTTGGTGATTTTGTAAAATATATGGTCGCATGTGCAAATGTTTTCTTATTTTTCTCTTTTCACTACTGCACCATTATGTACCATAAGTAGATAGTAGATAGTAGATAGTAGATAGTAGAGAGTTAAGTTAAATCCAATCTTTCTGGATTCAGCAAAGTGAAGCGTAACAAATTTTTTCGCTGATTTTCAATATAATAACCTCTCATATCTTCATACACCTGTAGACTCTGGGGGGATTCAGTTTGGATATTGAGAATTATTGTACGACAAGCTTGTTTTTTAAACAGACATACCTATAACAATAGTCTATACGATGAATCACATTACCTATATGCGATATAGTAAATGCAATAACCTAAATGAGAAAGTGCGGTGAAAAGCGGATGCTTCAGATTACAGTGCTTCACAGGCTTACCGGATTAAAGCGCTTCATAAAAATATTGAGTCTGCGTGAAAATCTGTAATACCGGTGTTTATTTGCAGCCATGGGGGAATAGTTATCGCCCTCTTACGACCTTTGTGACTAGCAGCCTGACTCATCATCTATGTAAGTAAAGTCCGCTGTGTGCCAGGAGCGGAAATTTCTACTCTGCTGCTAGACCGATATTGCAAATAATAACTTTTATGATAAATATGTATGGATGTCAAAGGCGAAACAGTCATGATATTTTCAGTAGCTAAAACTGGATTGGGGATAGCGAATGTTCAAAATTTCAGAAGTCGATAAAGATGATTCTAACCTGGTGTGGTTAGTCAGCGAGCTGGATGCCTTTCAGAGCGAACTGTATCCGGCAGAAAGTAATCACTGTCTGGATCTTTCAACAGTCAGTGACGAGCAGCTCCGGTGCATCATTGTGCACGATCATGATGGTTCACCTGCCGGTTGTGGTTCTTTGCTGTTTCAGGCTGATGGCTCAGCCGAGATTAAGCGGGTTTATATTCGACCGGAATACCGGGGCAGGAAACTCGGAGAGCAGATAGTCAGTGCAATCGAGACGATTGCTTCAGAAAAGAGTTCGCGCCTATTACGGCTTGAAACAGGGATTTACCAGCAACCGGCTATATCACTGTATCGCAGATGCGGGTACGAAATGTGCGATGCATTTCCCCCATACACAGCGGATCCGTTAAGTGTTTTTATGTGTAAAGAATTTCCTTAGCCTCACATTGTTGTGGCGTCGCTGAAAGGCGCAGCAGGGATGTTATGTTGAATGTGATGGTAAAAATCAGTCATTATGAGCGAAGATTCTGCTTTTCGCTCATAGCAGAACTACGGACATTAAATTTAAATACCGCGACGTTTCTCTAATTTGATATCAGTGTCGTTAATATTGGTTTCATTGCCCCAACCCAGTTGCATGTAGAATTTCGCCGCGCGACTATTTTTATTGGTTTCCAGCCAGGCAATCTGATGATGTTTGAATAATTCCTCCTCGGCTAGCACAACAAGCCTGCGACCTAGACCTCTGCCTTCATATTCCGGAAGAACAAAAGCCGAAAAAAGAAAACCTTCATCCGGCAAAATCATTGTAAAACCGATGATTTTGTCGTTTTCGGTCGCAACCCATGCGCAATGATTTTTCTCAATCATATCGGCCACCACGCTTTCGGTAATCCCCATCTGCCGCATTTCCTCACGACTCAAATGATTCTCGCTTACCGATCTTCTCACTTCGAACATACCATCAATATCAGAAAGTTGAGCTGTTCTTACATTAATAATCATTAGTCTCACTCCATGTTTTAAACAAAAATTTGATAATGATATCCGCCATTATCTTTAGAGAACCATAGGTATTTGAGCTCTAAGGCTGCTAATTATATTCGCTCATCGTTCATAGCGGACGATTCACATCAGCATGTCTGCTTCTTGCCAGAAGCGGAGCTTCATACGAACTCTTATGCTATTTTAATTAAGTTGTGATAATAAAATCTGGTACAGCAAGGAGCCATGAGTGGAAGCATTTACAATACGGCGCATAACCGTGAGCGATCTGGACGTTTTCAGGGAATTGAGGCTGGAAGCTCTGCATCTTCATCCGGAAGCCTTTGGCGCTTCCTACGACGAATGCAGTCAGAAATCAATGCAGTTCTTCGCTGAACAGCTGCAGACAAGCCATGTTTTCGGCGGTTTTGATGTTCACAATACCTTGCAGGGCATGATTGGTGTTAGCTGCAGCTCGTTACTAAAGTTGAGTCATGTGGCGAACATCTGGGGAATGTATGTTCGTGTCGGGAAGAGAGGGGCCGGGCTTGCATCAGGATTAATGGATGCGGCGCTCGAAGCCGCTAGTTCGGCCAAAACCGTAAAACTGTCAGTTGTTACAACTAACCAGGCAGCGCATGCGCTTTATCGTTCCTTCGGGTTCAAAGTATGGGCGACAGATGCCGATGCGCTATGCGTTGATGGAGTGTTTCATGACGAATACCTGATGAGACGCGACTCATAGGCTGATTCATAATCGAGATAGGATGATTGATACGAAAAAATCCAGTCCCAACTATTCAATGTCCACAGTTCGCTCATAGCAGAACTGCGGACATTGAATTTAAATACCGCGATGTTTCTCTAATTTGATATCAGTGTCGTTAATATTGGTTTCATTGCCCCAACCCAGTTGCATGTAGAATTTCGCCGCGCGACTTTTTTTATTGGTTTCCAGCCAGGCAATCTCATGATGTTTGAATAATTCCTCCTCAGCTAGCACAACAAGCCTGCGACCTACACCTCTGCCTTCATATTCCGGAAGAACAAAAGCCGCAAAAAGACAACCTTCATCCGGCAAAATCATTGTAAAACCGATGATTTTGTCGTTTTCGGTCGCAACCCATGCGCAATGATTTTTCTCAATCATATCGGCCACCACGCTTTCGGTAATCCCCATCTGCCGCATTTCCTCACGACTCAAATGATTCTCGCTTACCGATGTTCTCACTTCGAAAATACCATCAATATCAGAAAGTTGAGCTGTTCTTACATTAATAATCATTAGTCTTACTCCATGTTTTAAACAAAAATTTGATCATGATCTCCGCCTTTATCTTTAGAGAACCATAGGTATTTGAGCTCTAAGACTGCTAATTATATCCGCTCATCGTTCATAGCGGATTGAATAGACCCGGATTTCCTAGACGGTTCCGTGCCTCCTAAACCAGGCACTTTCATAAACTGCAGGGGGTTGATCCTCACAGGCACTATGCCGACGTTTAGCATTATAAAACATCTCTACATAATCGAAGATATCAGCCTTGGCTTCTTCTCTATTTTTATAGATCCGTTTCTTTATGCGCTCTCGTTTCAGCAACTGGAAAAAGCTTTCTGCCACTGCATTATCATGGCAATTACCACGACGACTCATGCTGCTTTTTAAATTGTGCGCTGTCATAAAGTGCTGACATCTTTCGCTCGTATATTGAGAACCCTGATCCGAATGGATTAGTACTTCTGCCGCTGGTTTGCGTCGCCACACCGCCATCAACAAGGCGTCCATCACCAACTCTGCTGTCATTCGTCCACCCATACTCCAGCCGATAATCCGGCGCGAGAAAAGATCGACAACAACAGCCAGATACAACCAACCCTCATGCGTTCTTATATAGGTCATGTCACTCACCCAATGAGTATTTGGGGTAGGGACAGTGAACTGGCGTTCAAGGTAATTAGGGCTGGCAACTGAAGGCTTTCCGCCGCCGTAATAGCGTCGCTTCCTGTATCCGGTTTGAGAAGCCAACTCTGCAAGCCTCATCAGGCGCGCTATCCTGTTACGCCCGGCTCGTTCACCCAGGTCTTTCATATCGAGCCAGATTTTTCGATAACCATAAACCGTACCACTTTCAAGCCACAGTTGCTTAATGAGACCTGTTTGGCGCTTATCTTGCCTGGCACGCAAAGATTGAGGCCGCTTTAGCCACTGGTAATAACCGCTGTAATGGAGGCCAAGAACCAGGCACAACCGGCGTACAGCATAAAAGGACGACATTTTTTTAATAAAGGCGTACTTCAGCCTGACGTTCTTGCAAAGTACGCGGCGGCCTTTTTTAAAATATCTCGCTCTTCAGTCACCCGTTTAAGCTCTTGCCTGAGGCGCTTTACTTCGTGCTGAAGTGCATCGTCCTGCTTTCGCTGTGGTTCAGGTTTTTGGTAACGCTTAATCCACGCGTACAGGCTGTTGGTAGAAACACCGAGTCGTGCCGCAACCTCAGAAACAGGGTATCCCTACTCGTTAATCTGTTTTACGGCTTCAATTTTGAATTCTTCAGTGAAATTTTTGGCTGACATAAACACTCCTTCATTGAGCCTCCATTATGAGGCAAAAAAGTGTCTACGAAACTCGGGGCTATTCATTTGTTGTGGCTGCTCAATACGGTCTTACGTTACCAAGGGGAGATGACTCAACTCCTGATGTATAAAATCAATAAGTGCTCTTGTTTTCGCGGGCAAGTAGCGCCGATTGGAATAAAGTGCAAACAAGTGCAATGGGGCTGCCGACTGCTCAAGCTCAATCTCGATGAGTCGCCCATCGTTGATATAGGGTTGGCAGGCTTGTTTCGAGAGAATGGCAAAACCGACACCTGCGACCGCCGCTCGCCCTGCCATTTCTCCGCTGTTTACCCGATAATGCCCTTTAACTGCAATTGTCTCAAACCTACCTTTTGCACTGACGAACGGCTTCTGATAATTCAGCGCGGAGCAGGTCAGCTCCTCTCTGACTACTCGAGGCTGCTTGCCGAGCTGGCGGAGTTCGCCGAGCGGCTCTGCGGTTATTTGCCCGTGGCGACATACACTTATTAAAGTGAATGCAAGGTTGCCTCATTTACATTTTACTAATAATGATTTAGAAAATGATGCTATAGAGTGAAAACATAATGAGCAGCGCCCCTCCTCCAATGTTTACATATTTCTTAAGCCTTAATGGATTGGCATTTTTAGTAGTAAAAACGAGCGTGTAACTTAAAGTGATAAGCCAGATGCTCATAACTGCTATGTGAAACGATGCTAAGGTCAAGTAATTACTTAATCCCCCATGTTTTCCTGCAAATTGCGAAACAACAGTAAGATAGAAAACAATGGCTTTGGGATTTAGAACGTTAGCGAACCACGCTTCTCTCACCGTAATTGAAGATTGCCGACTAGTAGGTTTATGGTGCTTAGCATTCAAACCGCTTAGTATTAGCATGCCACCTAACCAAAGAAGATAAACGGTCCCCACAATTTTCAAGATACTATAAATCCCGGGCGATGAGACAATAGCTGCAGTTATACCGAGTCCAATAAGGATCGCATGGGTGTAAATCCCCAAAGCTGTTCCGGCGAGGGTTCTGAAAAGACCATTTGGTCCCCCTGCCAGAGCGCTGCTCATGACAAGTGTGAAACTTGCACCTGGAGATAGCGCAACGGGCAAAAGCGCAGGTATAAAGCCGAGAAGATTAGTGTCCATGCACTCTGCCTAGTAATTTAGTATCCTGCCTCTTATCGCTCTTCCTGACAGGATTGAAACCGACTTAAGTAGTTATTGTAAAATGTATGACGGAATAAAAGGTGAAAATTTGCTAAAAAAAATAATCCGAGATGATGTTAGTCTTAAAGTTAGAGGCGGTAATATCTGGATCTTAGTGAAAAAACTAAATATTTTACCGGCATTTTAGAAGTATCCATCATAAGGTTCAATGAGTTATAAGCTACTGTTGACGGTTTTCATTTGAAAGCTCCATATGTATCAACGGAAAAGGTCTTCCTTGTCCATCAACTTCGGAGCGAGATTTTGCAAAAAAACCCATTTTTTGGTAAAAAACTACCGCTTGCAAATTTTGTTCATTAACGTCAACCCGGTCTACCTTTAATGATGTTATAGCGAATTTAATCAGTAACTTGCCGATCCCTTGACCGCGATTTCTTTCGTCAATGAAAAGCATTTCTATGTGATTTTCATTAACTGCTATGAAACCTGAGATTACCCCATGTAGATCACGTGCGATGTAAACATCGAGGTTTGGGAGGTATGAATTTAGTATCAATGGCCTTAGTTCAGCAATATCACTTTCTTCTAAAAAAAAGTGTGTGCATCTGACGGAGGATTCCCATATATCGATAAGTCTCGAAAAAGAGGATGAATCCGTTTTTTCTATGTAATACATAATTACCTCATCAAAAAAACATCATAAATGAACATTGGCTTATTCTAAATGTTATAACTTAACCTTAGTCAGATCAAGTTATAATTAATTTAAAAGAATTCATTTTAAGATTTAAGAAGTTGCTAATTTATAGCATTGTCAGATGGCTAATTTGTTTTAATGAAAGTTTTTTTGTTAAGTAATGCTTATAGGTATAGGCAGTTTTCGTATCAATTTTAAATTTTTGAGCAATCATATTTATGCTTTGCCCCTGATAAAAACATTCTAAAATAAGAGCCTGCCTCATTGTGAAGGTTACGCTTTTTAACAAGGGTTCTGTACTTAAGTTCTCCTTACTTAGCAAGCGCCGTACAATTTCACTAAGGGGGCAACAGTTTTCAATGACGCCAACCACGTTACGAAAAAACTGTGAGTATAACTGTGCCAAAGGTAAAAGCTCATTGCTGGATACTAATATTATATCCTTCTCTGAAAACTTTACTAAAACATCAACGAACTTGCTGGGCAATAACTGACCGAGAAAAGCCAATTCAAATTGAATAAATATGTATTTATCCGTTAAATCACTATCCCCCAGACCTTCCTTTAAAGACTTCACCCCCAAATCGAATAGTCCTCCTTCTGCACCTGGGTAAGAAAATCTATATTCCGTCATAGAGCCATCCAATATTTATCGTCCTGAGTGGTCCGGATAATATATCGATTACTCACCGTGGTAAATTTGTTCTAAACGATTGATTTATATCATATGATAGTTTTTATCTATTGGTTATAAATATTTTGATCGCTCCGACCTATTCTAATTAAGTGGATTGTTCTAATAATAAATTATTTTTCATAACAATTGACTATTTATGTTAACGGTTATCACTATAAAACAGTATAAAAAACCCATAAACCAATTTCATGAACCAAAAACTTCATTTATAAAAGTATAAAAATCTCCTTAGACTTTTATTTCTTTTTGTACCAAAATAAAATCCAGGTTGTAAAACAAAGGTAGTACTTATAATGCTAGAACTAAACCTTAATGAGTATTTAGCTTATGCGTTGGAAAGTCATGGTACAGCACTGGTATTCCTTGAGTTTAAATGCTAATTAAATGCAACAATGTATGAGGCAGTTTTTAGAATTCATGAGGTATGGAAATACTTTTTCGTATTATGTGAGTTTGAAAGTCATTACTTACACTATTATTCCGTTTTTTTGGCAGTTTTTTAACGGTATTGTAATATTTAAAAATATCATTCGATTATGAGTTATGTAAAGAGGGCGAATTTGATGTTTGATAAAAAAACTCTATGCGTGTGTCAAAAAACAATATATAGTATTTATATTGTTTTTGATTATCATCCCTTTCATATCAAATGCTGAAGGACTAACATGTACTCTAGCCGATAAAAAAACCGGTGCACAATTTAATTCAGACGTTTACCTTTTAAAGAGGGAGGTATTTTCTAAATATATTAACGATGATAAAACTAATACTACTTATAGTTCATTTTTAATGAAGTTAAAAAAATAAAAAAATTCTTTTCCCAAGGTTTTTCTCACAATTCATCCTGTATCGAATATCGTGATAAGCTTATCAAAGCTGATGCAAGTCTCACCGATGCAAGACAAATGGTAAAAGTTTATCGAGACCTTCTTATATATAAAGGAGAAGTTCTCGAACTTTATATTCAATCCCAAGCTGAACTCTATACTGCGAGGCAAGAAATTGCCATATTGAAAGCTAAAAATGAGCTACTAGAAAGAAAGGAAAATTATAATATGAAATTTAAGAGTTAGAAAAATATTGACTAAATATATATCATAGTTATATTGAGACGTAATCTCTACGAAAGGTTATATATATTTATCTCACAAGGTGCCTTTTAGGTAGTTGATTTTTAAATTTTCAACAATTAACTTATAACGGTAAAAATGACAAAAGAAAATATTATTTACTGGAATCGTATGGTTCCTGAGCTGACCGTTTATGATTTTTCCGCATCGATTCGGTTTTATGTTGAAATGCTTGGGTTTGAAATCATGATTAGACGTAATGACCCGGAGTTTGCATATATCTCTTTGGGAGAAGCGCAGTTGATGCTCGAACAGTATCATCCTGAAGGTTGGATTACGGGGGATCTTATCAACCCTCTTGGTCGGGGAGTAAACTTTCAAATAGAAGTTGATGACATTACAACTTTATATTCTAGTTTGAAGGCCAATAATGTACTGATGTTTCGCACTATGCGTGATAACGAATATAACATAGGGAATACACTTTCTTGTCAAAGAGAGTTTCTTGTTCAAGATCCAGATGGTTATCTACTGCGTTTCTGTCAGTACATCGAAGAAAAAAACGTATGAACAAAACCCTTTTATGATAAAAAGTCACCTGTTTTATAACCATCTGGTTATTCTTTCTACTTTTTTGATTAAGCTAACTTCATCAAAATGAATGTGATTTAAACGGGCTTATTTACATTTTTTAGTTAGTCAATTCAATATTTAACTTTCAATAAGCCCGCTTCTCAAACTATTCTGTAGTGTTCAAGAATATTGCTACCGGGTCGCCGCCTGTCAGCCTCTGTGCTTCTCTTAAGCCAGAAAGATATGCACCATCTACATATCCAAAACGTTCTGCTGAAGTCGCCTCCCCAGAAAAAAGTATTCGCCCTTCTGGCATGCTCAGCTGGTTAATCTCCTCAACGGAGCCACCAGGCGTAATATGTGTATATGCACCACGGCTCATAGGATCTTGAGCCCAATGAGTTCTGTACCACTCTGAGGGATGGTCAGGCATATCCTTATATACATTGGAAAGCGCAAACATAGCCTTCTCAAGTACGGCCTCATCGCTTAATCGGTTCATTTCAAGCGCCCGATGCCCGGTTACGTGTGCGACAAGTGTAGGCTTACCATTTGTTACTGAAACATCAATCCAGTAAGGAAGTAGCGGATCGCCCTTTAATAATATACCTTTAATATCCTGTTTAGCGGATTGCCAGAATGCTTTTTCAAACACGAAAATGAGTTTTTCAAACCCCCCGAAACCTAGTTGAGAGATAGCCTTCTTTTTCTCAGGTGATAAGGGAGGTGTAAACTCTATTAACTCAGCTTTCAACACGCCAAGTGGTACGCTTAGTATGACATGTGATCCGCATTCTACTCTTCCGTTCGAGCAGGTTATCTCTACGCCTGTAGGCGTTTGCAATACCTTACTGACCACGGTGTTTTTAACAATAGTCAAACCAGCTGCCATGATATTAAGCATGTTGCTGTATCCACCTATGACATATTCATCCTTTCCCGAGAAGCCGGAATCAATGGCATAGTTTGATACGGATATTTCGTCGGCAGAACAGGCCAGGTCAGCTTCGAATCCGGTGAGTACAATAAATTTTATCCAGTCGCTCAGCTCTTTATCTTCACAATTGTGTATCTCGGCATCGAGTAATTCTGCAACAGTATGCGAGGATGGATACTGTTTAAAATTCTTGAACAACTCATCTTCGACTGCGTTAACCGCATCGATTATCCTGTCCCGCTTAAGTCTGTCCAAGATTGTTCCTGGACAGTCTACAAGCTGTAGGTTGGCATAAATGTCATGTAAGCCGAATGAGCTGGTTTTTACAGAGGATGCTTTTGCGAGCTGTGACAGAGGATTACCCTGCGGCGAATGGATCCAGCCAGCACCAGCTTCCGTTTTTGTACCTGCCAAAGAGACGGTATGCGTGCGCCCCCCAATTCTTGAGCGTCCTTCCAAGATAATGACGTCTACACCATTATTACTCAGAGCATTTGCTGCTGCAATCCCTGAATATCCCGCCCCCACAACAATGACTCGTCCGACTGTATTTTCTACCGGTAACACATTCGATTGATCCGAGGGACTGAAAGTTGTAAACATTATTGACTCTCCACTATAATGCGATCCATGTCAAACTAATCTGTATGTTTATGTAAAAAAACTTATGTTCAACTTACAATATAAGTATAGTTTGCACTGTCAATAATCCATAGATTTTTTTTCATTTTTAATATAATAAGTAAAGCATCCTACGGAAATAGACTTTAATACACATACAAAATTCAATTTTAAATAAAGCTGTAATTCTTACGACCTTTGTGACTAGCAGCCTGACTCATCATCTATGTAAGTAAAGTCCGCTGTGTGCCAGGAGCGGAAATTTCTACTCTGCTGCTAGACCGATATTGCAAATAATAACTTTTATGATAAATATGTATGGATGTCAAAGGCGAAACAGTCATGATATTTTCAGTAGCTAAAACTGGATTGGGGATAGCGAATGTTCAAAATTTCAGAAGTCGATAAAGATGATTCTAACCTGGTGTGGTTAGTCAGCGAGCTGGATGCCTTTCAGAGCGAACTGTATCCGGCAGAAAGTAATCACTGTCTGGATCTTTCAACAGTCAGTGACGAGCAGCTCCGGTGCATCATTGTGCACGATCATGATGGTTCACCTGCCGGTTGTGGTTCTTTGCTGTTTCAGGCTGATGGCTCAGCCGAGATTAAGCGGGTTTATATTCGACCGGAATACCGGGGCAGGAAACTCGGAGAGCAGATAGTCAATGCAATCGAGACGATTGCTTCAGAAAAAAGTTCGCGCCTATTACGGCTTGAAACAGGGATTTACCAGCAACCGGCTATATCACTGTATCGCAGATGCGGGTACGAAATGTGCGATGCATTTCCCCCATACACAGCGGATCCGTTAAGTGTTTTTATGTGTAAAGAATTTCCTTAGCCTCACATTGTTGTGGCGTCGCTGAAAGGCGCAGCAGGGATGTTATGTTGAATGTGACCTGCTCCCCGTTGATTAATACACCGCGATGTTAGTAATGTCTTCATAAGCCACATGAGGACACCCCCATGAAGAAGCGTTTTTCCGACGAACAGATCATCAGTATTCTCCGCGAGGCTGAAGCCGGGGTTTCTGCCCGTGAGCTCTGCCGCAAGCACGCCATTTCCGACGCCACCTTTTATACCTGGCGCAAGAAGTATGGCGGCATGGAAGTACCCGAGGTTAAGCGCCTGAAGTTGCTTGAGAAAGAGAACGCCAGACTCAAGAAGCTGCTTGCCGAAGCCATGCTGGATAAGGAGGCACTTCAGGTGGCACTGGGGCGAAAGTACTGACGACAGACCAGAAGCGGGAAGCCGTTGAGTTTATGTGTGATGCGACCGGTCTGTCGCAACGTCGTGCCTGCAGGCTTACAGGTTTGTCCCTGTCGACCTGCCGCTATGAGGCTCAGCGTCCGGCGGCTGATGCGCATTTATCAGGGCGCATCACTGAGCTGGCACTGGAGCGCAGGCGTTTTGGCTACCGCCGCATCTGGCAGTTACTGCGCCGTGAAGGCCTTCATGTTAATCATAAGCGCGTGTACCGCCTTTATCATCTGAGCGGGCTGGGCGTAAAACGCAGGCGACGTCGTAAAGGGCTGGCAACAGAACGTCTGCCTCTGCTCCGCCCGGCGGCGCCCAACCTGACCTGGTCGATGGATTTTGTCATGGACGCACTGGCCACCGGTCGCAGGATCAAGTGCCTGACCTGTGTGGACGACTTCACGAAGGAGTGTCTGACAATTACCATCGCATTCGGCATTTCAGGCGTTCAGGTCACGCGAATTCTGGACAGCATTGCACTGTTCCGGGGCTATCCGGCGACGATAAGAACTGACCAGGGGCCGGAGTTCACTTGCCGCGCACTGGATCAATGGGCTTTTGAGCATGGTGTTGAGTTGCGCTTAATCCAGCCGGGCAAGCCAACGCAGAACGGATTTATTGAGAGCTTTAACGGACGATTTCGCGATGAATGTCTGAATGAGCACTGGTTCAGCGATATCGTTCATGCAAGGAAAATCATTAATAACTGGCGGCAGGATTATAACGAGTGTCGTCCACATTCAGCACTGAATTATCAGACGCCATCAGAGTTTGCAGCACGGTGGCGGAATGGAAAATGTGAAGATAAACAAACCGACATTACTAACTAACGGTTGTATCTAATACTGGGGGCAGGTCAAATGTGATGGTAAAAATCAGTCATTATGAGCGAAGATTCTGCTTTTCGCTCATAGCAGAACTACGGACATTAAATTTAAATACCGCGACGTTTCTCTAATTTGATATCAGTGTCGTTAATATTGGTTTCATTGCCCCAACCCAGTTGCATGTAGAATTTCGCCGCGCGACTATTTTTATTGGTTTCCAGCCAGGCAATCTCATGATGTTTGAATAATTCCTCCTCAGCTAGCACAACAAGCCTGCGACCTACACCTCTGCCTTCATATTCCGGAAGAACAAAAGCCGCAAAAAGACAACTTTCATCCGGCAAAATCATTGTAAAACCGATGATTTTGTCGTTTTCGGTCGCAACCCATGCGCAATGATTTTTCTCAATCATATCGGCCACCACGCTTTCGGTAATCCCCATCTGCCGCATTTCCTCACGACTCAAATGATTCTCTTTTACCGATGTTCTCACTTCGAACATACCATCAATATCAGAAAGTTGAGCTGTTCTTACATTAATAATCATTAGTCTTACTCCATGTTCTAAACAAAAATTTGATAATGATTTCCGCCTTTATCTTTAGAGAACCATAGGTATTTGAGCTCTAAGGCTGCTAATTATATCCGCTCATCGTTCATAGCGGATGATTCACATCAGCATGTCTGCTTTGTGCCAAAAGCGGACGTGAATAATATCATACTGAATTAATCTCATGAAAGCAGACAAGCCCACTTTTGTCCTCTTGGGGTAGTAGAGGGATTAGTGTGAACTTAGGCATGTATTAGTCATTAGCACTGACCAACCAGTTCATGACAAAGCGCACCGATCTGTTCCACTGCATTGAGCAAAATGGGTGAGGGTTCATTCGCACAATTTAACCGCAGGAAGTTCTGAAATTCCTCCCCTGGGGAAAAAAGGAGGCCAGGACTGACACCAATGCCCAGCGCCAGCGCGCTACGATATACCCCCAGTGCATTCAGCGGATGCGGAAGTTCTATCCACAACAAGAAACCTGCTGTCGGTACGGCAACACGAGTGCCCGGAGGGAAACTTGCCTTGACCCGAGCGATAACAGCTTGTACCCCCTCCGTGACCCGGAGCTTCAGGCGCCGCAGATGACGCTCGTAGTCTCCACTTGCCAGTATATCGCTCGCGGCTGCTTCAATCAGCGGTGCGCCTGCCCAATCCCCGGCCATGCGAGCCTGCAAAACCTGCGTGTGGTAGCGTCCTGCCGCAATCCAACCGATTCTCCAGCCCGGGGCAAGGGTTTTGGATAATGAACTGCAGTAAATCACACTCCCACTCTGGTCGAAGGCCTTGCAGGCCGGAGGACGCTGCCCCTCACCGGCCAGGTCACCATACACATCGTCCTCAATTAAAGGGATGCCTGCACGTTCAATAAGAGCAACAAGTTCCTGCTTACGAGTGACGGGCATACTGGCACCGAGTGGGTTTTGCACCGTGGGCGAAGCTAGCACGGTTGCGGGACGGTGCCGCTGAATAGCTTCACCCAGAGGTGCCAGTAACAAGCCTTCAGCGGGATCCGTGGGGATTTGCAATGCCTTGAGGCCTAAGTCCTCCAGCAGGAGGAGCGTACCGAAGTAGGCGGGTTGCTCAATTGCCACTACATCACCTGGCTGACATACAGCCCGAAGAGCCAGACGCAGTGCCTGCGTCGCGCCAGCCGTAATTACGAGATCATCCGGACCAAAACGGGCACCCCACTGTGCAGCGCGTACGGCTATATTTCTGCGCAGGTCTGCCCTTCCCGGCGGCAGGCTGTAGTTTTGCCCGTGTGCGTCCAGGCGACGACTTGCTGTCTGCAGCGCCCGCTGTAGCGTAGCTGTTGGCAGCCATATAGGATCGGGCAGCGCTGCGCCAAGCGGCACCAGACGGGCTTCTGCGCTACTGAATAGTGAACGGGCTACTGCTGACATTGTCACGGGGACTGGGCCAGGTAAATGATGGGAAGACTGCATGTTCTGAGGTGTGTTTATCTGGCAAACGAAGTAGCCCGAACGCGGACGCGCAACAATCAGGCCTTCGGCCTCAAGACAACGGAGTGCTTCCAGTGCCGTTGGGAGGCTAACTTGCTCACGTTCGGCCAGTTTACGCGCGGAGATCATCCTGTCGCCGACTCGCAATACACCTGATGCAAGGGTAAAGCGCAGTATTTCAGCTATCCGGCGGTAATGTGGGGACAACAGACGTGGAACGGACAT